>JAFZOY010000115.1 GCA_017552705.1 Bacteroidales bacterium | reverse complement strand
CTCCAGAATGGATGCACAATCAACAAGCGATAACAATTAAAAATTATAAAAACAAATCACCGCTGTAATTAAACAACGGTGATTAAAAAATAACTATTTTTGTCTAATAAAACTGTAACGCTTATTTAGGACTAGACAAAACAAAAACTATTGGATAGTTACATCTGCAAATGAAAATCCGCAGAGAAAGTCGGAAATATTCATTCGTTTTTTGCCTTCGAGTTGAATGTCAATTGGTTTCAGAAAACCATCGGCTGTGGCGATAGATATGTGTTTGTTGTTTTCAACAATTGTTGCTGGCTTTAGATTGTGCGTTTCAAAAGAGCATTCTGCCGAAAATATTTTAAACACAAGTGTTGTCCCGTTTTTTTGGATTGTAGTCCATGCGCCAGGGTAGGGCGAAAAACCTCTGATTTGGTTATTGATTGTTGTTGTTGGTTTGTTCCAATCAATTTTGCAAGTTTCCTTAAAAATTTTCGGCGCAGGTTTTAGTTCCGCTTCATTTGTGTAGAGTGTTTGTTGGTCGATGCCTTGTGTTTTTCCACTTTCCAACAAATGTAATGTCTCAATCAGCAGTTGGGAACCGCTTTCCTGAAGCTTGTCGTGCAAAGTTCCTGCTGTTTCTGTTTCGGTGATGGCAACTTCTTTTTGAAGTAGGATGTTTCCCGTATCAATTTTTTCGTTGATGAGAAAACTTGTCACGCCCGTTTTTGTTTCACCGTTGATAAGTGCCCAGTTTATCGGGGCGGCACCTCTGTATTGCGGTAGGAGCGAGGCGTGAATGTTGATGGTTCCTATTGTTGGAATTTGCCAAACCACTTTGGGAAGCATCTTGAATGCCACTACCACAATGAGGTCGATTTGTAACTCTCGTAGTTGGGTAAGAAACGTTTCGTCTTTGAGCGATTCCGGTTGGAGAATCGGCAGGTTTTGTTCACGGGCGAACACTTTCACGGCTGATTCGTTCATTTTTTTTCCGCGTCCTGCTGGTTTATCTTGACCAGTAACAACGGCAACTATGTTGTAGTTGTGTTCCAACATGATTTGCAGTGGGCGTACCGCAAAATCAGGGTTTCCCATATAAACGATTCTCAACGGTGATGCCATTGTTAAGATTTTTTGAAGACTTTTAGTTTCTTCTTGTACCACGGACGTTTTTCCATATCCTCGTCGGTATAGTAGCCGTGGTTCGCATTTTTGTCGCGGTATGTACCGTAGCCGTATCCGTAGCCATATCCATATCCATAGCCGGCTTCAATGTCAACATCGTTCAACAGAATGCAGAGATTCTTGATTTGTTGTTCTTTAGTCAACGAATTTGCCAACTGGATCGACTCTTTCGAAGTGTATTTTTGTCGCATTACGAAT
Organism: Bacteroidales bacterium; assembly: GCA_017552705.1. Taxonomy (GTDB): domain Bacteria; phylum Bacteroidota; class Bacteroidia; order Bacteroidales; family UBA1715; genus UBA1715. The sequence goes on along the minus strand of JAFZOY010000115.1, from coordinate 8,593 downwards.
ATATTGCAGTCGGCGTATTGCGAAATTGCGATTGTGTCGGCAACCAATCCAATCGGTGGCGTATCCAATACAATATAATCGTAGCCACGATTTTTGCAATTATCAATAAAAGCGATAAATTCCTTACTTTCAATAAGTTCCGCAGGGTTTGGCGGAATTGGTCCCGCAACAATGGCATCGAGATTCTGAACCTCGGTGTGGATAATGATATCGTCAAGTGTATCGCGACCAATCAAGTGGGTGGTTACACCAATATTGTTGGTTGTGTTGAGCATTTCTGCCAAACGTGGTTTTCGCAAGTCGAGACCGATAATAAGCACTTTTTTGTTCAACAACGAAAGAATTGCCGCCACATTGAGTGAACAGAAGGATTTTCCTTCACCCGATATAGTTGATGTTAAGGCAATTATGTTTGTTTTTCCGTTGTCTTTCAGGAAGAATGGTAAGTTCGAGCGAATTGCACGGAACGATTCGGTAATCGAAGATTTAGGTTTGTGTTTTACCGGCAATTGGTCGGCGTGGCGGTTGTGCAATACGGTACCAATAATTGGCACTGATGATTTGCTTTCAATGTCGTTTTTATCTTTGATAGTGTTGTCCAAGTAATTCAATAAGATAATAATACCGCATGGAATACAGATTCCGAGGAATAGAGCAATCAGCAGCAACAATTTGATTCGTGGAAATGACAATTCCGCATTTTCTGCGCGGGCAGGATCCACAATCTTTATGTCGGAAATGTTGGCTGCTTTTGTTAATCCGATTTCTGCACGTTTTTGCAGCAAATAACTGTAAACAGTGTTGTTGATGTCGAATTGACGTTGAATGCTGATAAGTTTTCGTTCTGTTCCTGGCAATTGCTGGATTTCCTTGTCGGTTTTATCAAGTTCTTTTTGTAACTCGTTGAGTTCCAATTTTGTGGATTCTATCAAACTGTTTACATTATCAACCAATGACGACACGGTTTGCTCGATTTTCATATTGATAATCTGCAAGTTTGGGTTGTCGGGTGTCGCACTATACGTAAGAACCTGTTTTTCCGTGTATAATTGATTCAACTGGGAGATCAACGATGTGAGCAACGGATCGTTGATGCCCGTGATTGACGGCATTTTTATGTCCTGTACGTCAGATTTAATGGAGCGGAGAATATAGTTGTAGTATTTCAACCGAATGTCAAGTTGTGTTTTGTTTGTTTCCTGTTCCTCCAATTTTTTGTACAGCAGATTTCCCTCGTTACTGAGGTTCACAATTTTATTGTCGGCACGGAATTCCTCCAAAGTTGATTCTGCAAATAACAATGAATCAGATATTTGCGTAAGTTGGTTTGTAATGAATTCTTCCGATTTCTTTGAAGTTTCATTCTTGTCTTCCAAATCTTGTTCTATACACACATCAATAAGTCCGTTAAGGAAATCTGTCGCTTTTTCAGGAACATTGTCCTTGATGGAAAGGTTCACAATAGTACCTTTCTTGGAACTTGCCTCAACCGAAAGTTTTTTCTGGTATATTTTTGTGAGTGTGTTGTAATTGTTGATGATAAAACGGTAGAAGGAACGAGTTTTTTGTATTTCCTCAAAATCAAAATTGTCGGATTTCCGTATGGTGAATTTATAGATTGAATCTTGGTATTGTTCGCCCCAAACCATTTCTGTTCTGATGGTGCAGGTATCGCGTTTGATAGTCAACACGTAGTCGTTGTCCGATGTAATATTAATGTCGATTTTTTCGGGAACGTATTGTTTTGCGTTGTTGTAGTCGAAATACGAAGTGTCAACATCAACGAAGAATGGCGAGTTTTTGTAGATTTCCACATCGTGCACGCGGCCGTCCACATAGTAAGAAACTTGAAAATCTTGTTTTTCCAACGTTTTGCGTATCAAACTATACGATTGCAAAATACCGATTTGATTGTCGATGTTTGCCTTTCCGCTAACCGAAGAACCAAATTCTTTAAGGAGCGAGCCCATGCTGCCGAGCGCATCTTCCTTTTCCACAATCATAATCGACGAGGTTGCTTCGTATTCTTTTGTGGAATATCGGTTTATGATAAATGCCAATGCACAGCAGACTATGCATGACAATACAATCCAATACCATTTTGACAATAACAAATGGGCATACGCCAAAATGTCTATATCTTCTTCAAGTTCAATTTCTTGTTGTTCGTTCGCCATTTCGTTTGTTATTTAAGTACAGAGTTGAAGAATGTTAATGTTGTCACCAATGTTGTTAAACCTGAAAATATCAGTGAAATTGTTGTCGTGTTCAAACGGAACGCCCGCAACGGCAATGGTTCCACAATTACAATATCGTTGGGCAGCAGGTAGAATTGCTCTGTTTCTATTGTTTTTTCTTTCGTTAAATCAATACGGAATGTTATGTTCTGGTTATTGATGGTTCGCACAATTAGTATGCTTTTTCTGTTTCCGTATTGAGTGATGTCGCCAGCAAGCGCGAGCGCTTCAAATAAATTGATGCTGTTGCGAAGGATGCTGTAGGTTCCGGGTCGGTTCACTTCGCCCAAAACCGAAATTTTTGTGTTCAACAGTTTGAGTATCACCGTGGCGTTTTTGAAATAACCGTCAATGCGTTGTTGTACAAGACTTTCCGCTTCTCGTATTGTCATTCCCGCAACGTGGATGGTGTCGATTACCGGCAGGCGGATATAGCCATCGTCGTCGAGCGTGTAACCACGCAAAGTTGTTGATACTTCGCCAGTTGCGGAACTTCCCGTTATGTCAAGATTAAACAATGAACTGGTAACTTTGTCCAAACTGAGTACTTTAATATATACGACATCACCTGGTTGCAAAATCACACTCAAGTCGTTCTGTTTGAATGTCATAACAGTATCACCCTTGGGGTGGTCGTTCATATACACCAATTTTTTACGTGATGCACAGCTGAAATTAAGCAGAAGTCCAAGACAGATGACGCTGAATAAGATATATTTCTTCATATCGTTCAATTTGTTGGGCAAATGTACAAAAAAAGAATGTTCAAATGAAACCATTGGGAAAAAATGGTGGAATCTTACATTTTATTGATTACATAATTTGAAAAAAATATCGCTCCAACACCTACCACCAAACTGAGAACGACGTATGTTGTTGCTATACCGTAATTGTCTGTTTTTAAGAGATTTGTGGTTTCCAGCGCAAAGGTGGAGTATGTCGTGAAGCCGCCGCAGGTTCAATGGTGGGATGCCTCGTCGTGTGTTATTTCGCAGCTGGACAAAGCGAGGCAAGAAATCTTTCCTCGTCACTTGTCTTGTTCTATTTTTGCGACATAATTGAAAAGTTACCGATTTTTTCTACATTTGTTACATAAAAATAGAGTACTATGAACAAACATTTTCTTTTTAGTGTGGCATTGATTGCCCTTATGATTACAGGTTGTAATAATTCAACACAAACGTCTTCTTCTCCTTCGTTCGACGACGTGCTTGCATCGCGTAGAAGCATACGTAGTTACGATTCCACAAAAACAATATCGGAGGCCGAAGTGCGTGAACTTCTCACCGCTGTTCAGGAAGCACCGTCGTGGGCAAATCAGCAGCCAACGAAATATTATGTGGCTATGAGTAAGGAAAAAGTCGAAGCTGTGCAGAACCTTGTGGGACGCAATAAATCACGCATCGAACATGCTCCTGTGTTGATTGTTTCCACGTTTGAAAAAGGAAAGTCGGGATTTTTCGATGGTGAACCGCTCAACGAAATTGGCGAAGGTTGGGGAGCATACGACAACGGCTTGAGCAATTGCTACTTGATTATGAAGGCACGAGCTATGGGATTCGACACGCTTATAATGGGTATGCGCGACTCCGAGGCGTTGTGTAAATTGTTCGGCATTCCGTCGAATGAGACTGTTATGGCTGTAATAGCGTTAGGGTACCGCGACGGCGAGCCAAAACAACCCACACACCGTCCGTTCGACGAAGTGGTGACGTTCTTTTAATCTAAATTTTTTACTACTTATTATGAAAAAAGTATTTATATTAGTTGTATGCGTGGTAATGGGCGTAAGTGCATTTGCGCAGAAGGAAGAAAAGAAGGCAATCAAACAGGTTTTTGACACGTATGTGAAATCGGCAAAGGCACGTCAAGCTGACGAAGCTATTAAATGTTTGTCGCAGTCAACTATTGACTATTATTCGGAACTGCTGACGCTGTGCAAGGCAGATTCCGCCACGCTCATCTCCCGACCTGCTTTCGATGTGGTTATGACACTTGCGATTAAAGCACGCACGGACGCATCGGTACTTTGCGCCATGAATTCGGGCGAGGAACTTCTTCGTCATGCTTTCCTGGAGGGTATGGTATCAGCAAATAAGCAATCGTTCGATGATGTTGTTATAAACGGAGATACGGCAATTGTCACAGATAATAATGCTGCATATCAGTTTGTAAAAGAAAATGCTGTTTGGAAATTCGACCTTTTTTATTCTACGGCTCAACTATCGACGAGATTTGATTCGGCTATTCAAGAATATAAAGTTACCAAACCAGAGTTTTGTGTCGCTATGGTAGTCAGAATGTTTGGCAATGGTATTCTTCTGCAAGACTCTAAAAAAATCTGGAACTCAGTGTGTGAATACTAAAACATATGGAAAACGAAAATCAATACATTTGTCCCGTGATGCAAAGCCTCATTAATCAGCTCAAGGAACGAAATATTCCATTGGCTGAAAGCCGTATGAGTGATTATCATTTCCATGAGTTCTATTTTCGTGTGAATGCTAACCCCGAAATCATAAAAACGCTACACATTGAAGGAGCTAAAGTAATTGATAATGATATTGTATGCGATTGCCATTGGAGCATAATGAGATTCAAAGAAGATTGAAAATATTGATTTGGAGTGTGAATTTTTGTCGTAAAATATTTAATTTAGTCCCAAATATGGTAAGATAAAAAATGAATACTTTACTTTCAATTTTTTTTAAATTCCTCAATGTTAATACAAAAAGTATTTCTCCGAAAACAAAACCGTTGGCTGCGGTGCAAATAGGAGAGAAATGGGGATATATAGATACGACAGGAAAAATTGTTGTACAACCGCAGTTTGATTGTGCCTACGCTTTCAACGAAAGTGGTCTTGCTCTTGTGGAAAATGACGGGAAAATTGGGTGGATTGATTGTACTGGAAATTTCATTATAGAACCTCGGTATATTGCCGTTCGCGATGTTTACGATAAGCCATGGAATTTTTCGTTTGATCTTGCGCCTGTTGGATTTGGAAGTATATCGGATTGCAAATATGGTTACATTGATACCTCGGGGAAAATAGTTATAAAACCTCTTTTTAACGAAGCACGTGGTTTTGCCGATAATGGTCTCGCTGCGGTAAATGTCGGTGACGGAAGAAACGACAAATGGGGTTACATTGACACTACGGGGAATTTCGTAATACAACCTCAATTTGAATGGGCTGATGATTTCCAATATGGTATTGCGCGTGTGGAAGTGGAAGACAAGTGGGGTTTTATCAATGCTTCGGGTAAGTTTGTGTGCGAACCGCAATTTGATAATGCGGAATATTTTGTTAAAGACGGTCTTGCTCCCGTGAATATAGGTGGTAAATGGGGATATGTTGATACTGCGGGAAAAATTGTCGTTGAACCGCAATTTTATTCTGTTGATGACTATTGTTATGGCCTTGCCCGAGTGATACTTGCTGATGAAGGACACAAGTGCGGTTATATTGATACGTCGGGGAAGATGGTAATCAACCCTTTGTTTGAAGAAGCGGTTAGTTTTAGAGAAAATGGACTTGCACCCATAAAAATGGAATCGGATGGAAAATGGGGTTTTATTGATAGAACAGGAAAAATAATTGTCGAACCTCAATTTGACGACATAGGTTTTGAAGGAAACGGTCTCACACCTGTAAAAATTGGTGAAAAGTGGGGGTATATGGACGATACGGGGCATTTATGCATTTCCCCGCAATTTGATTCTGCTTCTTATTTTAATGAAAGTGGTTTGGCTCCCATAATGTTTGGTGACTACGAACACCGCAAATGGGGATACATAGACACGACAGGCAAAATTGTCGTCGAACCGCAGTTTGAGGAAGCGGACTATTTCATATAAATCTCAAACGTTTCCAAAAAACAAATGTGCCGTTAGGCACAGAATATTGGTAGAAACAAAATTTCCTCATTTCTTTTCGTGCCGTTAGGTACGAAATTATTTTATTTCTCAAAAACAAACGTACCTAACGGCACGTTTAATTGAAGAGATAATCGTTTTCTACCGATATGTAGTGCCTAACGGCACAACCATCGGAAATCATATAGAGATTATTTCCCCAACACCATCTCGTACTCTTTTGCATCGAAATAAACGACTTCTCTGTCGGGATAGATTTTCGTCACTTTGCAGTATGAGGGGATTTTGAACTCTTTTCCGTCGTGGAAATTGCCGCCTTCGCAACGCCAACCAACGGGAATTGTTTTGCCGTCTTCAACTTCGGGTTCTTGTCGTTGGGCACTTTCGTAACGCAAAATGCCATGTTCTTTGTCGAACGTGAAATATCCTTCGCCAGAAATGCCGTTGTATGTGATTTTTGCGAAGCATTTCGTACTGTCAATTTCTTGGTATTCAACGTATTCTGAAAATAAAAACGAAGGATTGAGCATTGCGCTTTCGGCAAGCAGGGTTATGTACATTGTCCGTTCCATATTCGGAATTTCTTGGTCGAAAAGTTGGAATAATTTTGCTATGTAGCCTTTCATTCCGCCAGTTCGTTTTTCTTCGTCGAAATAATCTATTCCTTCAAAGGGAATGCCCATAATAGATGATTTGCAGAATGCTTCGCGAAGGGGACTGTCGGCAAAAATCCATAGGTCGTAGTCCATTTGTATGTTCATTCCTTTTTTTTCGTTGAACACAAAATCGGCGTTTTTGAAAAGACAGTGCAACACGTTGTGTTTTTTCGTTCCCGCAAGGTTGATGAACGTGCAAAAATTCCTCAAACACGTGGGCAATTGGTTTATCTCGTCTTCCGAGCAATATTCTGTATTTTCGTTGATGTTTTCCGCCCGAGAACGCATTTCATTGCTGAAATTCCGATATTGTTTTGAATAACCGCAGGTAAAAAACACAACTACAGCACCAATGACGAGTACAATGATTCCTAATGCAAGCATACGTTTGTTCATTAGTTCCACTTTTCCATTTCACGAATCATGTGCATCAAGCCTCGGCCGTTGTGGTAGGGGCATTTCCACATTCCCATTTTAGGTTCGTCGTCAACGGGGAATCCGTCGTCGTCTATTCGCCAGAACCATTCACCGTGAACGCGGTCAATGACATTTTTGCGTATGTAGTCCCATTGTTTGAGCGCAAGGTCGCGATATTTTTTGTCGCCCGTCATATCGTATGCGTTGGCAAGTCCTTCAACAGCTTCAATTTGCACCCACCAGTGACGGTCGCTGTCGCGTTTGCCAGTTTTAGGAAAATACTCATACCATGTTGAATTTGTTTCCCTGTCGAAACCTTCGGCAATAAATGTATCAACCATGGCAAGGATTTTGGGGCGGATTTCGTCAAGTAACGCCTTGTCGTCCAACTGTTCGGCAGCTTCCCAAATCAGCCATGTTGATTCAATATCGTGACCGTATGAAATTTCTGTCGTTTTTGGTTTCCAGTCTTCCGAGAAAAAGATGGTAACGTGATTGGAATCGTTTACTATTGTATTGAGATACAGCAAGATTTCTTTTTTCAGGGCGACACCAACACGAGCATCTTTTGTCGCTTCGTAGAGTGTGGTGTAGGCTTCGAGTACGTGGAGGTTGGTGTTCATCCCTTTCGGTTCGTTCAAATCCTTGTCGCTCAGACGAACGTCGTCGAGTTTGTCCCACGTTTCGGAAAATGCCTCGAAATAGCCGCCGTTTTTCTTGTCGAGGCAAATAGTTTCGAGTTTGTTGAACAGTTCCATCGCAAAATCCAACGCCGAATTGTCGTTGAAAGCAAGAAAATATTCAGCGTAAGCGTAAATGGTGAACGCCTCGGCATACACTTGTTTTTTGTTCACCACAACCGCGCCGTTACAGTCGGTTTCCCAATATACGCCGCCATTTTTCTTATCGAGGAAATGGGTTTCGATAAAAGAACGGGCTTTGTCGGCAAAAGGCTTGTAGTCGTTGTTTTTGTAGAAACGACATGCCGCCGCAAACGTCCACATTATGCGGGAATACATAATAATACCTTTGTGGGCGTCTGGTTCAGGGGTTCCGTAATGGTCAATTTCGCCGTAGAACTGTCCGGTTTTCGGATCGATTGCTTTGGTTGCCCAAAAAGAAAGAACATTTTTGAGTTCTTTTTCAAAATCTGCTTTGAGAGTAGCGTACATACTGCAAATATTTCAAATTCTAAGCGAATTTACGAAATAATTTCAGTGCGTTCAAATTGTGCCAAACGATTTTGTACGGAATATCCTTTTTTCGGAGTGTAATTGATTTCCCCGTTTGATTCAAGGAATTTTATCACGTTGTTAAAACCGAGCATGGATGCGTTAAGAATGCCGGCGCGGGTAATGTACACGTCATTGATAGTTGTGCCCACATATTTTTCAATGGCATCTT
>JAFZOY010000114.1 GCA_017552705.1 Bacteroidales bacterium | reverse complement strand
GCGTCCATAATGGCTTATCAAAACGCAATCGTATGAAATTTATTGACCAATATTTTTACAACAAACAAAAATCCAGGTCTCATTTTGACCATTAGACAATTTTCTTGTCTCTTTCAGGTCTCATTTTGACCAATAGGCCAATAATTCTAATATTGTTAAACCCTTTATCGAAGCAACTTTGCGGTTGGATGGGGGAAGATACAATAATCATAATGCTGGTTTCGTAGTTGTGGGACGAAACCAGCTTCTTGTATTGCATCGGGTAGTTCGTTTTTCTTGACGGAATAGTTTGCCCCGGCTTGGGAAACTACGTTTTCCTCAATCATTATCGAACCTAAATCGTCGGCGCCGCCGTGCAGACAGATTTGTGCGGTTGGTAGTCCAACAGTGAGCCATGATGCTTGAATGTGCGGAATGTTCGGCAACATGATTCTGCTGATGGCTATCATACGGATATATTCGTCTTTGCGAATTTTGAATTCCTGCTGGGTGAGTTTCTCCAATGCTGTGCCTTTGCTGTAGAACGGCCATGGAATGAATGCCGTAAAACCATCGGAATCGGCTGGCTTTTCGTCTTGTAAGTCACGAATGCGTACCAAATGTTCCATTCGTTCTTCTATGGTTTCAATATGGCCATACATCATTGTGGCTGAGGTTGTTAATCGCATTTTGTGCGCCTCGTGCATAACATCGAGCCACGTCTGCGTGTCGCATTTCCCTGGGGAAAGATATTTTCGTACTCTATCGCACAGAATTTCCGCTCCTGCACCGGGCAAACTGTCTAATCCAGACTGATGAAGCGACTCCAAAACCTCTCGGTGTGTCATCTTTTCGCGTTTTGCGATGTATGCGATTTCGGGCGGTCCAAGAGCATGAAGTTTAATGTTCGGATGACGGCGTTTCAGTTCCGAAAATAAATTTTTGTAGAAATCCAATCCCAATTTCGGGTGCATGCCGCCTTGTATCAATAGTTGCGAGCCACCAAGCATTTCGAGCTCGGCGATTTTCTGGTCGTATTCTTCGAATGAGGTGATGTAAATACCGTCTTCGTTGAGCCGTTTATGGAAATTACAGAACTTACATCCTGAAATACAGGCATTTGTAATGTTCACATTCCTATCGATTATCCACGTTACACGTCCGTCGTTGCGGAAGTGTTTGCGAATTTCGTCCGCCACAATTTGCAAGTCGGGTAGTGGGGCGTTTCGAAACAGGAAAGCACCTTCTTCTACGCTCAATTTCGAGCCGTCAAGTGCTTTTGCGAGAAGATGGTGAACATTCATACACATAAATTCGTAATTTTACCAAAAATAATTTAGGCAAAAATATGGAAATAGTTTTTGATTCCGCAGTGTCGGCGGAAAAATACCAAACAAGAATTTTTCTTGTAAATTCATTGGAAGATGCGTCAAAGTGCGGTCTTACAGATTTTGAACAACAATTGCTCACAGCAAAGTCAACAATATTTTCGTCGGGATACTTGTGGGTTGAGGCGGTGGAACGCGTTTCGTATTTCGTTGTGCTGAAAAACGATGGTGATGCGGAATATTGCGAAACCGTTCGAAAATTGGGCTGCGATGTGTTCAATGCGGCAAAGAGTTCTCAACAGAAAGAAGTCGTCATACAAAACGTAAACTGTTCATCTTGTGTGGTTTATCCGTTTTTGGAAGGCTTCACACTCAGTCAATATAGTTTTGGAAAATATTCCGAGAAATTACAGAAAAAATCGTTTGACACCGTTGTGTGTTGCGGACAGGACTGTGGCGACATTGCAGAGTTGAATACAATTTTGCAAGGGGTTTTTGCTACAAAGAATTTGATTAACGAACCGAATAATGTCTGTACGGCGGAATATTTTGCCGACCAAGTTGTTGAGGTTCTGAAAGATTGCGATGTACAGGTCTTTGTGCGTGACAAAAAATGGATAGAACAAGAAAAAATGGGCGGACTTTTGGCTGTAAACCGTGGTAGCGTGTTGCCACCCCGTTTTGTGCATATAGTTTGGAAACCTGCAAATTCCAACGAAAAACCGATTGTTTTAGTTGGTAAAGGTATTGTGTTCGATGCGGGCGGCTTGAGTTTGAAACCAAATCAATATATGGAGACGATGAAATCCGATATGAGCGGTGCCGCTACGGTTTTGGGGACAATGAAAATTGTCGCATCCCAAAAATTGCCGCTTCATGTGGAGGCGTTGATTCCGCTTACCGACAATCGTCCTGGCGAAAATGCCATGGCGTTGGGCGACATTATAACTATGCATAATGGCAAAACGGTGGAAATCTTGAATGCCGATGCCGAAGGCCGTTTGATTTTAGCCGATGCGTTGAGTTATGCCGCTTCGCTGAATCCGCAGCTGACGATTGACGTGGCAACGCTTACTGGTGCGGCAAATCAGGCTGTGGGCGAACATGCGGCGGTATATTTCAGCACTGCATCGCAACAAGAAAATGAAACATTGGAAAAAGCAAGCTTCCAAACCTGGGAACCACTTGTAAAATTCCCGTTGTGGGCATATTACGATGAATTGATTTCGTCAAATATGGCTGATATGAAAAACACTGGCGGACAATATGGCGGTGCAGTTTCGGCTGCGAAATTCCTGCAACAGTATGTGTCGTATCCGTGGATTCACCTCGACATTGCCGGTTCCGCATATTTCAAGACGAAATGGTCGTATAAAGGCGTTGGAGCAACAGGTTTCGGCGTACGTACGCTGTATCATTTCCTAAAGAAACTTGCTGAATAGAAATCAGTATGCGATATCTTAAAAATCGATTCGTTGGGCATGTTTTACAAAATATGCCCACACGATTGATTTTGGATATATTTCAGCATGAAATGTCTTGTTTGGAATAGCAGTTCGTTTCTGTTCCAAATCGGGGATTGCTTTGCGGTATTCCTTGTGTGCGTGAAGGATTTCCTTTGCATTTTTGAAATCGAAATGTGCCACAAAATTCAGCCACGAAACAGCATCGAGCAAACGCCGTTTGAATATGATGCGTTTATAGCAGTCGTCAGGTAGATTTTTGTGGAGCATAAACAAATTGTTGCGGAAATTCAAAAATGTTTTGAACGGATTTTCTTTTGGCAACGAGCCGCCGCCAACGTGGAACACTTCCGCATTGTGGATGTATTGGAGGGAATAGCCCGCGTTTTTCACACGCCAGCAAAAATCAATTTCCTCCATGTGGGCAAAAAAATCTTTGTCGAGACCGCCTAATTCTTTGTATATGTTTGCCTTAACAAACAACGCCGCTCCCGAAGCCCAGAAAATTTCACAGTCTTCTTCGTATTGCTTTTCGTCTTTTTCAATTGAGTTGAACAAACGACCGTGGCAAAATGGGTAGCCAAACGTGTCGATAAAACCTCCTGCTGCGCCCGCATATTCGAAATATTCAGGGTTGTGGAACGATTTCAGTTTTGGCATGCAAACGGCAAGATTCGGATTTGACTCCATTTTCTCGATGATTGGCGTAATCCAATGAGGCGTAACTTGCACATCGGAGTTGAGCAGCACAAAATAATCAGCCTGGATTTGTGCCAGTCCTTGATTGTAGCCTTCGGCAAAACCGTAGTTTTTATCTAACTGAATAATAGGAACTTGCGGAAATTCTTGTTTAAGAAACGAAATGCTTTCGTCGGTTGAAGCATTGTCTATCACATACACAGTCGCCATGGGGGAATTTTCCACCACGTTGGATAAAAATTTCTCCAACCACGATTTTCCGTTCCAATTTAATATAGCAACTGCAATTTCCATACGACAAAGGTAGTTTATAATATATAATGTGCAATGCGTAAATTGTAATTTTTATGGACGAAAGATTTTGTTGTTGTATTAAAAATTTGGATTTGACGAATAATCTACGGAAAAACGTGTAACTTTGTGGAAAATTAAAACAAAATGAAAAAAATCGGATATGTAGCATCGTTGTGTGTAGCGATTTTGCTGGCGATGCAGTCTTATGCGCAGTATTTGTCGTTCGACAAAATTGAATATGATTACGGAATCATACGTCCCAATAGTGTTGACACACGGGCTTTGTTTAGTTGCACCAACCGTGGGGCGGAGGAAATTGTGATAACCAATGTTGTTCCGTCATCAAAGTCAATCACTTGTCAGTTGACCCGCGACACGCTTCGTCAGGGTATTCGTTCATCGTTGAACGTGTCGTTCGATGCAACGGGCTATTCGTCGATTTTCACGGAATATATTGATGTGTTCACAACAGATAAAATGTTGGGCAGAATCCGTTTGAAACTGACAGGTACGGTAAAGGATATTGATTCAACCATCGAACAATTGTATCCAAGTACATTCGATTTGGTGCGTATGAACAGACTGCAAATCACGTACGGCACAATCAATTATCCCGAAACGGTAACCGATACGATTGTGGTGTATAACCCGCAAGATACAGCGATTTCGCTTATTTTCCCGAATGTGCCGAATTATTTGACGGTGCAAATGTTTCCCGAAGTGATACAACCAAATTCCACTTCGTTGATGGTTGTATCGTTCAATTCGGAACTGCGCAAGGAGTGGGGAACTATCTACGATAGATTGTATCTTGGATTCCAAGGTAAAAAGGTGAATTACAAGATGAAACTGTCTATTTCGGGAACCATTACCGAGGATTTTTCAAAACTTACCAAAGAACAACTGAAGAAAGCACCAAAAATAGTGTTCGATACCGATGTGTTTAGTTTCGATACGGTGAAACGTGGTGAGCCGGTTGCATGTAAATTCCATTTTACGAACAAGGGAAAATCAACCCTCGAAATCCGTAAAATCAAAACCACTTGCGGCTGTACTGCCGGTTCAATGGAGAAAATGAGCTACGGAAAGGGCGAAGATGGATATGTGAATGTTACTTTGAACACAACTAACAAACACGGACATGTCCGTCAGGCGGTTATAATTATCTCCAACGACCCCGAAAACACCGAAACACGCGTGTTTATCGATGGTGTGGTGATTGATAATACTGATTGATATTGTGAGTTAATTCATACTCCATAATTACTAACGACGTGAGGAATTGGATTGTGTGTTTCGCATTGATAATGAGTTCGTTGCACGTGTTTTCACAGTACAACGGATATTCGTTGTCAACGCGGGGGGTGCGTATCTATGATGCAAGTGCTTCAGTGTTGGCTGAAATCAATAAAATTCCCAATATAGAAAATCGCTTGGTGCAAATCGGGGAAGGAATTTCGCAGTCCGACTTCGATAATATTTGTGCAAAATTCAAATGGATGCTGAAATTGAGCATCGAGCATACCAGCGGTGAAATCACCGATTTGTCGTCATTGAAAAAAGTGAAGGACATAGAATTTCTTCAATTAAAAAACTGTGCCGACGATGAACCGATTTCATTGGCTCCCGTCGCCGAACTCGATTCTTTGAAGGAACTCGTTGTAGTGGCTACGCAGATAAAGGATTATGAGGCTCTGTCGCAGTTGGGCGCGCTCGAGGCTGTTACATTTGAAAAATCGCCCTTGGCTTCGCTCGAATTTTTGTCGCAGATGAAACAACTGAAACGGTTGAGTTTGGCGGGTGGCACGCATACGTTTACCAACTACGATGTGTTGGGCAAACTGAATAAGCTCACAACGCTCGATGTGTCGTATAATCCGCAGGCAACCACCGACAATCTTGATGTGTTTTCCGATGTGGCAACTTTTACCAAAATTGATGTGTCGGAATGCGACCACTTGAAATCGTTGGGATTCTTGTATAGCAGCACATCGCGCTTGCAGGAATTTTATGCGGTGGGGTGCGATTCCATCAGCAACTACGATATGTTGATTCGTGCGACGAAACTGAAAAAAGTGGATTTGTCGCACAGCGCCACCAAAAATGTGGAGTTCCTGAAAAACAAGGCAAATATCAAAGAACTGAATGTGGCATATACGCAGGTGGCTTCCATAGTGGATTTGGAGTTAAGTACAAATCTCGAAAAATTGGATATTTCACACACTAATGTTTCTGATGTTTCGGTGTTGGCGGCGATGTCGAAACTCAAACGGTTGAATATTTCTCATACCAACGTGACTGATGTGTCGGCGTTGGCAGGTTGTGTGTCGTTGACCGACTTTGATTGTTCCCATACGCAAATTGCTTCGGTTGAAGGTATGGAAACCTGTGTGAATTTGTCGAAAATAAACGTTGGATTTACGCCAATGGAAAGTCTTCGCCCATTTTATTCGGCAAAGAAAGTAAAGGAAATCATCGTTGACGAAGATATGTCGCCTGTGCACCTCGATGCACTGAAACGTCGTTCACCGCTGATTATCATAAATTATGCGAAAGTGAAAAAAACGGAAGACGGAGAACAGGAATAATGACTCATATTCTTCAACAAACACTCGACGGCTCGCATACAATCTACATTCCCGAAATGGACGAACATTACCATTCCACGAATGGGGCGGTGCAGGAAGCCCGTCATATTTATATTTCCAAAGCATATAATTTCTCGCAAGTGCCACAGCCTGTTGTGTTTGAGGTTGGTTTTGGCACAGGTTTGAATACATTGCTTACCGCATTGGAAGCGGAACGGCTTCAACGGAAAACGCTCTATGTCACCATAGAAAAATATCCGTTGGAAAAAAACGAATGGACGCAGTTGAATTATCCGCAGTTGCTTGGAATTGAATGCGAAAAATTATTTGAATCGTTGCATTCCGCAGAGTGGAACAAATCGGTGGCGATTTCCCCGTATTTTACAGTGCATAAAATACACGCCGACCTATCCCAATTCCCACACATTCCGATGGCGGATGTGATATATTTCGACGCGTTTGCGCCCAACAAACAAGCATCTATGTGGACTGCAGAAATCTTTTCCTATTTATATTTCCACACGAATCCCAATGGCGTATTAACCACATATTGCGCCAAAGGCGATGTTCGGCGAGCGTTGCAGGCTGTAGGCTATCAGGTGGAACGCACCGATGGACCTCCTGGAAAACGCGAAATGTTGCGGGGAATAAAATTGGCATAAATTAAGTGCCAATGCTTGTGAATTCAAGTCATTTCGGGCGAGGAGAAATTTCCATAATAATATGTAACTAATTTTTATTTCTAAGCGTCTTGCTAATGTCGCTTTTTTGTATCTTTGCGAGATTAAATTGGTAAAATGTTGAATTTTGCTTTGTGGCTTTTGTAAAGGTTACAAAGTATTAAATAAAAAAAGATGAAAAGAAACTATCTTATCAGTGTTATTTTAGCATGCACAGTTCCTATTTTGTTGATAGGACAGGTTAGTTGGAGAACTTCAAGTTATGTCCCGATAAATATCAATTCGGGTAATCCCGCGTTCCCATATCCCCAGTTTTTGGAATATAAGGAAGGAAAAACATTGGCAAAATACAATGCCGAAGGTGTTACGCACGCCGATATGGAAAAAACAGGGCGTGAGGCATACGAGATAATGTCGCACAGATGTAGATATGATGGTGGTACGCATTGCGGAGTTCCATATATTACGTACAACAATTTTGTGAAATTTGGCGGTCAGGATTTGCCGCAAGGTGGTGCGGAATTTTGTTCTGAAGGTGATGGCTATATTTTGTTGGCATCTGCTGTTTTTGCTGACCAGGCTACTTTTAATGGTTTGTATATGTGGATTCACGATAATCGTTTTAGTGGTGTGAAACGATTCCAAGATGGACGGGTGTTGCGAACAAATCAAAGTGATTATGCAGGACCGTATTTGGCAGGATGGAAATGTGATGAAACAACAACGAATATGTCGAATTGCCACTCTGCAACCGACGGCGATGTGGATATTGCCATGGCGTTGTTGATTGCTTATAAGCAGTGGGGCGAATTTATGTATCAGAATGGTACGTTGGTAAGGGATTCCGAAGGAAATCCGATATCATACAAGAAAGAAGCTCAAAATGTGATAAAGGCTTTGGTTGGTTTGGTGCCAGAGCATACTACGTGGGACGGAAGAACGGCATATTTGACAGGTGATGTGGGTGTTGATGGATATATAAAAAGTGGTAACTCATGGGGTGAACTTACGAACTGGCGAACAAACCAAACTGTGTATCCTGATGTGACAGAAATGCCGTATGTAGGAGGAGGAGGGGGATCTGCTCATTATTGCGATTACAATGGGGCTTCCTATTTTTATGAATTTGCTGATTGGTTGGAAAATGGTGATGGCGAAGGTTCTGAATGGGAAATTTCACAGTGTAAAAGAGCAGCTGCATCTTCTGATTGGATTGTTGGACAGGCATATCGTCAGGGACATATAGCAGCAATAGGGAAAGTACAAGTATCTGATGCAGGTACTTGCTCTTTCACACAATTCAATGGCGGTGAGGATTTCCGTTTTGCGTGGAGAAACTTGTTAAGTTATATGTGGCATGGCGCTCCAACCTATAATTGGAATCCTACAACCCACCAAATAGAAGCTGGAACGAACACGTATGAGCGTGATATGGCACTGCGCCATGCGGAATATTTGAAAAATCCAGAAGGCCGAAATGGAAAGTGTTGCAAAATGGGTGCTTCTCCTGACCCTGGACAACCAATGTGGTCTGGTCCGGCACAGATTGTTCAGGCTTATAATATGGATGGAACAAAAATGGATATGTCTGGCTCAAATTATACGTTGGGTACAGGTGCTCCATCTGCGGTAATTTCAGGTGATTTGGACTTTATTGCAGATATGTATCGTCAATCAGAAATTGTGTGGGATGATGCATCTGCGGAATCGAAAAATTTGAATGATGATCAACGGTATATTTTAAGTATGCCAAAATATTTCCATGGCATGTTCCGTATCCTTGGATTGCTGACAAATTCAGGGAATTGGCACGCTCCAAGCAACATGAATCCATCTGCCAATGTTAAGGTATATATGTCGGTTGACAAAACCTACGCATACGAAGGCGATAAAGTGAGTTATGGTGTACAGTATCGAAATTATGGTACACTTGATGCCACTGGCGTAAAAATACAAACGCCGTTAGACCCTGATTATTCTTTTGTGAGTGCAACGAAAGGTGGCTCGTATGATCCTGCAACTCATACTATTACGTGGAATATAGGAACAATCAAAGGATTTAAGTCGGGCGGTTTGGCTGCTACAATGGATTCGGTTGCTTTCACGGTACGAATTACAAGTTTGGAAAATTCAAGAGTATGCTTGACAAGCACCATCACTGGTGATAATTTCCCTGAATGGATAAGCAACGAATATCCAAACCACGCAACCTACACTATGGAACGCAACTGTGTTGATGTGTTGGCGAATCGTAGTCTTGTTGTAGAAAAAAAGGCTAATCGTACGGAGTTAAATCCTAACGATAAAGTTACGTTCACCGTTAATTTTGAAAATGTGTCTTCCGAAGATTCTTGGTTGAACGGCGGTCGTGACAATGTTCGTATATCGTATGGTATGCACGTACCAAATCCTGCCTATCAGGTGTATTCGCTTTATCGTTTTTGGAACGATTCGTATGAAGCATATATCAATATGAGTAATTACCGTGTTTCGTATTTTATGTACGACGCGGCGGCTCAAGGTTTGTACAATGCATCTTCCAATCCAACGGGTTGGACATTTGTGGTTGACAACCAAAACGACCTTGACAAGTATGGCTATAACCCATCGACCGGTCCGATTACCTTTGCGTATCAAAAAATTCCGCAAGGCGAGGATGCCAATGGTAAATGGAATCAACGTTTGATGATTCGGTTTGCTGATGTGCTGATGGCGCCTTCAACGCATGTGTACGACAAATTGGATTCTAAATATTTGTTACATAAAGGCGTGTGGGGACCTGGGTTTATTCGTTCTCGATTGGCTTCAAATCCGAATAAAGATTTGTCCGATCGTATAAAAGATGATTGGTCTTATTCGGCAGGAGTTTTGGAATCTTCGTTGGATGGACAAGGTACAACTTTCACGTTGATATCTCCGTGTTGGGCAAACTATGATAATTTGGGCTATGAAATCAATAATTATTCGCGTCATGTGTGTAACCCAACAAGTGTAGGAAATTATGATCGTGTGTTGGTTGAAGAATTCGATGGCTACACATGGCGTCGTATTCAAGGCCGTGGACCACTTCCGGGTAAGGAAGCCTACAACGTGACTATTGTTGATACGATTCCAAAGGAATTGCGTTTTGATGCCTTTGCAACAAAGAAAACTCTTGGCATTGAAGCAACTTATACTGCCGCACCTGCCAATGCTCCATATTCGGGTATTGTGAAATGGACTATCCCCGAAATGCTTGTGGGAGAGAAGGGTAAGTTGGTTTACACTTGTGTAGCCAACGATATTGGCTGTCCGAATGCCGACGATGCCCATTATATAAATGCGGCATGGATTTATTCCGATACGGATACCCCCGATTCGTCGGCGGTTAGTTTGACAACAACTTGTACTGATTTGCCACCGTACATAGAACCACAAACCTCGTTGTTCAAAACCGCTTCGCAGGAAACGGCTGTGGTTGGCGATGTGATTTCATACGAAGTGAAATATGTGAATACTACGGGAACCATAGTTGATGAAAACTGTTCGTCAACAACGAATTGGATGGCGTTGGGCAATAAATCAATGCCGTCGGCTTCGAATGGAACATTACCATTGAACACTAACGGAAGTTCTGCATATTTCTTTGGTCCGAAATATTCGTATGGTAAAGACGGTGCGGTATATGTAACGTTCAGCGGCTGTAATTCAAAAACACAGGAATTGTATTTTGTAATGCGCTATAAAAGCGGTACACCGGGCTCTAACGATTTTAGGGGTATCGCTATGAAATTATTTATCAATGCAGATGGAGCTAACAATTTAGGATATGAATTGTATAACAATGGAACTATGGTTGCCCGTGAAGGAACATCTTGGGAAGATGCTTTTCAATTCTCTGGTAGTAATAAAAATCCAGTGTTCAAGTTCGTGCTGAACGGCGACCATTTATATATGTATGTGAATGACCAAGAAAACGAATGGACAAGCGTTCTGAAAGATTGGAAAAACTTGACTGCTTCGGACGCTGGTTATTTCGGCTTGTATGTAAATAGTAATGGTAACGGACAAACTGCTGTAGATAATTTCCGTTCGGAACTTGATTATGCGTTCGATGTTACTGTTTCCGATGAGTTGCCAAACGAGTTGGGCAATATTGCGCATATATCAGGTAATGGAACGTATAATTCGGGAACGAAAAAAATCACATGGCCGCTGGTTGCAGGTCCGCTTGCTCCTAATGCCGAGGTTTCCTACACGTTCGACGCAACTGTTGAGGAATGTAATAGCTACATCAACAACTATGCGGTTGCTACGGTGTATGGACAAGAACCTTTGAAGGCTGTGAATTCAGTGAAATGTGGCGCAACTATTTGTCCTGACCCACCAACGGCTCCTTCGCCGGTAACATATTGTAAGGGACAAACTGCTTCGGCATTGACAGCAAATGGTAAGAAACTGAAATGGTATGATTCCGATATGGAATTGTTGCCGACGGAATTTAAGCCGTCAACCGATGCTGCTGGTACGTTTACGTATTATGTAACCCAAACAAGCGGTTGCGAGAGCGATCCAACCGAAGTTACTGTGATTGTGTATGAAACAGAACGTCCAACAGTTACTGCTTCGGTTTCGTTGTGTCGCAACGAAATGAATGTTGCCGCATTGTCAGCCGAAGGCGAAAATCTGAAATGGTACGATGAGGCGAATGTTCAATTAACGGATGCTCCTGTTCCTGATGTTCATGCTGAGGCGGAATACAAATATTATGTAACCCAGACATTGAACGATTGTGAAAGTGAGCCTGCTGAGATAACTGTTTCTGTTGGTTCGTTGGCAGTTCCAACTGTGGAATCAACAATAGAATATTGTTATGGCGAAGATGCCGATGCCTTGACTGCTGTTGCCGATGGAACGTTGCAATGGTACACCACCGCAACGGGCGGAACTGCTTCCACAACTGCTCCGACACCAAACACGTCAACAATTGGTGATACATATTATTATGTATCGCAATCATCGGGTTCCTGCGAAAGCGATAGGGCATCAATACATGTTGTGGTGAAACCAAATCCTGTTGCTGAAATTTCGGCATCGAGCCTGTCATATTGTGGCACAACTTCCACAGTAAGTTTGTCGCTTGAACCAGACGCAAATGCTGCTGTTGATTTCACGGGTGCGACCTACATGTGGTCGAATGGCTCTACCGACGAAACTATTGTTGGGGCAGAGGCTGATACCTATTTCTGTAAAATTACGTTGGATGGCTGTAGTCATGTGACTGAGGATGTGACTATTGCACAATACGATAATCCAACATATACCATTACTGGTGGCGGACGCTACTGTCCTGAATCCTTGTCGAAAACACCTGTGGTGATTACATTCACTGCAGGCGAAGCTCCATTTACATTCGTTGACGATGTGTTGGGCGAAGTAACAACTGATGAAACTGTTTATACGGTTGAAAATCCTGTTGGTGGCACGTATAAATTGTCGTCGTTGGTTGACGCTCATAATTGTGCGATGACGGAAACTGGTTCGTCAGTCGTTGTATCTGATTTGCCGTCGCCGTCGTTGAATATTGATGCGATTCCTTCGGTTTGCGTTGGCTCGGCTGGTGTTGATGTAAGCAACTACGTTACCACAAGCGAACAATCTGTATCGTACACAACCGACAAAGGTTCAATTTCAGCCGCAGGCTTGTTGACTGGCTTTGATACAGATGGCGACTACGTTGTTTCGGTTACTGCAACTGGTTCCGAGGCTCCATATTGTACGACTACCGAATCGGTAACAATCAAAGTATTGCCATTGCCTGAAATCACATTGGACAATGAAATTGAGGTTTGTTCTGAATTGGATTTGGAGATAGAACCAGTAGTAAACGCAGAATCGTTTACGGCAAAATGGTCGGGTGACGGTGCACAACATTTGAACAGTATGACGTTGGAAAAACCAACGTTCAATGCTGTTGTAACTACGTCACAATCGTTTGACCTTACGGTTCAGGTAACCGATAACCATTCATGCGTTTCGGAAAAAACAATCTCTGTGAAAGTTAACGCATTACCAACGGCTACGTTGTCGGCAACACAGGATTATGTATGTCAGGATGCTGAATTGGCGATTACCGCAACGGTGAGCGGTGATGGTTCGGGAACTGCTACGTGGACTAAAGCCACTGAAGTTTCCACAACTCAGGCAACAGTGGTTGGTGGCGAGAATCAGGCTGGAAACGTGACTGTTTCCTATATCTATACCGATGCAAATTCTTGTTCGTCGAAGGCTGCGGAATTACAGATTACTGTGGTAGAAACTCCTGCAACTCCGTCATTACCAGATGTTTCTCAATGTTTGAATGGCGATGAAAAAGCATTGACCGCCATTGGTATCGCTGAACCTCGGTGGTACGATGGGGCAGAACAGGCTTTGCCTTCGGCTCCAACTCCAAAAACAGATACGGAAGGTACTGTATATTACTATGTAAGTCAAGTGGTTGACGGTTGCGAAAGCCAGAAACAAAAACTCGCAGTGACCACGTTGAATGAATTGGAGGCAACAATTGTATTGTCGAATGGTGGAAACACTTGTGAGGGAACTGCCGTAGATGTGTCGTTGGCACAATCGTTTACATCGCAAGTATGGTCGGGTACGGCTGCTGCAAATTTGAGTTCTACAACAATGGCGGCACCAACATTCCTTGCCACAGCTACTGTTGACACGTATTCTTTGGAAGTTGAGGTAACCGATGCCGCAGGCTGTAAAGGCCACGCTTCGGCTTCGATAGTTGTGAACCCAGTCCCGGTTGTTTCGTTGCAGACAGGTAAAGCAATCAACTGTATTTCAGAAACTTCTGCCCAAGTGATAACCGCAACGATAACACCTGATGTGGAAGGTACGTTTGTGTGGACGAATGTGGAAGACGCATCGAAAACTAAAACTTCGGCTGAATTTATTCCAAGTGAACATGCAGCCGGCGATTACGAAGTAACATATCAATTCACCAGTGCCGCAGAATGTGCATCGAATGTATCCAAGTTGCCAATGACGGTTAACGCGTTGCCTACTATAACATTGGCACCAAGTAAGTCTGCAATCTGTGTGAGCGGTGAAAATAGTTCGGATGTAACAATGATTCTGTCTCCATCGACAGGTCCTGTGGTTTACAGTGTTGATAAAAGTGGTGTGATTGCCAACGATGGTACGTTCTCGGCATCGAACAACGTGCCTGATACATACACTATCACGGCTCTTTACACCGACGAAAATAATTGTCAAAATACGGAAACTACACAAGTAACCATTCACGCATTGCCTGAAGTTTCGTTTGTTGATGCGCCGGCAACTGCTTGCTACAATGCTACAAATGTTCCTCTGACGGTAAGCCCTGCAACATCATCGGCTTCAAAATTCAGTTTTGTAGGAACTGGCAGCAGCGAATCGTCGGTATTCAATCCTTCTACATCGTCGGTAGGTGAAAATACTATAACATACACATTCACAGATGAATATGGTTGCCAAAATTCTGCAAGCCATACTATTGATGTGATTAAGGTATTGGCTCCAACTATTGCCGCTCCGAATCCACGAACGGTAACTATCGAGGAAAATGTGCCGCTTGATGATAACGAAAAAACTATGGAGGCTGTTCCGAATGTTGCCACCGATGAGGTTATTTGGCAGTTGGAATCGGGAACAGCTGTTGCTACCAATAGTACAACATACACCAGCCCAGTTTCTTCGGAAGGCATTTATGTTTATTTTGCGAAAGAATATCGAATGATAGAAGGCAAGGCTTGCTATAGCGATAGTACAAAGGCTACTTTGATTTTGTCGGATTGTAACGCAAAATCTCCGATTGTCGAGAATCAAAATGTGTGTGTTGGCGATGGAACCAACAACGAAATTACTGTTGAGTTGACTGCTTCGTATGCAGGCGATGCAACCGACAAGAAAATTTCGTGGTTCGCAAGCGATTCTGATATTGAAAACCAAACTCCGATGACCAACGGCGACGCAACAACAACATGGTCGGCGACGGTTGCCACCGATGCGGCTACAACGTTTACATATTATGTATCGGAATATTCATCGGAAAAAGATTGTTGGTCGTTTCCAACACCAATCACAATCACAGTGAATCCGTTGCCAGAAATCACCATAAATCCAATTGGCTATGTTTGCTATGCAACAGGAACGTACGGTGCGAAAGGAACTATCAACGGAGTTCCGTCAACGGCGGGAACGTGGTCAATCAAGGATGAGGCTGGTAAGGATGAAGTTTCTATTGATTCCAGAACAGGTGTGATAGATGTGACTTCGGCAGGAAAAGTTGATGGTACATATACTGCAATCTATTCATATACAGATGGTTTCAATTGCTCAAATTCTGCAGAACTTGAATTCATGGTTGAATATCCGAACATTCCGAATTCAAATGGTTATTTGGGACTTGTGTCGAAACCATTGCCAGTTTCGGTGTCGGTACTTTCCGATGCTGCATTGGAAGGCGATGTAGCCGATGTGAAATGGTATAAAACTATGGCTTCGCAAACCGAAGAAGCAACTGGTGCAACGTGGGCAACAGGCGACGATCCTGCGGTTGAACATGTGGTTACGTATTATTTAACGCAGACGGTAAATGGTTGCGAGAGTGAGAAAGGCGAGGCTTTGGTGCAGATTCTTGCGTGTCCGTTTGCGAAACCAGTGGTTGCTGATGTACCTGCTTGCGAAAATGACCAAACGGTAGCGAAGTTTGAGGCTCAGTTGCCAACAACAACCACCGTTCCTGCTCAATCGTGGATTTGGTATGATGCTGAGAAAAATGAATTGACATCTGGAAATTCTAATGAGTTCGCTTCGAATGTAAGCACAGCTGTTTCAGGCGTTACCACAACAACTGTATTCTATGTGGGTTACACGGCTACAGAACCAACCACACAGGAAACGTGTCCAAGTCCGTTGACGGAAATCAAAGTTACGGTGAATGCGTTGCCGGTTGTCGCAATCAACGATCCTGCAAAATCGTTGTGCTACGCCGATGGCGATGTGCAGATAACTGCCACGGTAAATGGTTCCGCCGCTGCAAACGGTGTTTGGTCTGTGAAAGATGCCGCTGCCGATATTTCTGCATACGGTGTGTTCAACACAAAACAAAAAGGTACTGTTGATGGCTCATACACAGTTGTTTACACATATACCGACCAAACAACAAATTGTACAAATTCAGATGAATTGTTGCTCAATGTGGAATATCCTGAAATGCCAACAGCGGATGATAAGAACCTATTTCGTTCGGAAGATGATATTGTGCTGAATGCCAATGGAATAGAATCAGCTGTCGAGCATATTGGTACACCAAACTGGTACGTGTTGGGTGTGGTTGATTCCGACCATTCAGTTGATTGGAAAACACCTGACGATCCTATGAAAGTTCATTCTTCGCAATACTATCTGTCGCAGACGGTAAATGGTTGCGAGAGTGAGAAAACACCAATATTGGTAACCGTTTCAAGTTGTCCGTTCAAGGCTCCTGTTGCCGAAACAGTGAATGCGTGCCAAAATAGTAGTTCTGTTGATGAAATTACAGCAACCTTGCCTGCCTCGACAACGGTAGATGCCACTTCGTGGATTTGGTACGACAGCGAAATGAATCAATTGGATGGCTCAACCAACAGTTTCGCTTCGGGTGTTTCGACTGCCGAAGCTGGTTCTACAAAATTCTATGTGAGCTATACGGCAATCGATCCGAACACAACATTGGAGTGCGAAAGTGCCGTTGCCGAAGTGAATGTGGTGGTAAGACCATTGCCAGTAATCACATTGTCGGAAACGAACAAAACACTTGTGTGCCAAGACAAGGGCGATGTGGTTTGGTCGGTTAAATCGGTTGATACCCACGAAAACGGGGTAGGTAGCGGTGTATGGACACTCGACTACAAGCAGGACAATGGTATTTCGCAACGAGGTGTTATCAATCCAGCATTCTTTGGCGAAGTATCGGGCGATTACAGAATCACCTACACTTATACCGATGGTGCAGGCTGCGTGGATTCTGTGTTCGAAAATCTTAGAATTCAGTTTACGCCGGCACCTGAATATGTTAGTAATTTTGCTACTATAGCAGGAAGTAACGACACTGTATTTTTAACGGCGGGAAGAAGGGGTAGTGAAGACTATTATTTTGAAGATTTAGGTTTGTTGTGGTGGACATGGTATGATGCAAATGGAAATATAAAACAAAAAGAATCTTCACAAATTACTTTTGTCTCAGGTGATAAATGTGATGTTGCTACTCAAAAATCATATTTCGTAACAAGAACATGGAATACATGTGAAAGTAAAAAAGTTGAGGCTACCTTCACCGTTGTAGATTGTCCTGTTCCAAAACCGATAGTCGTGCAACCCGATGCAATTTGTAATTATGAAGAAATACCAGAATTGTCGGCTTCGTTTGGTGCATGGACGTATGGCTTGCGTAACGAAAACGTAGGCGATGAGAAAGCTTTTCGTATCTATACAAGTGAAACAGGAGGTGAACCAATCGCAACTGTTGATGATGGAAAATATATTCCTACGATTGATGAAACAACAGCTGGAACTTATACGTATTGGATTTCGGAATATAATAATCATATAAATCTACCTGGTGAGTCTTATACATATAATTCACGAATGGGTGCATGGGTTCTTAAGAATGGCGGTAATGGTGGCGTTTGCGAAAGTAAGCGTGCAAAAGTTACCTTGCAGGTTAAGAAAACTGAACCTCCAACAATCCAGTCGGCAAAAACTGCTATATGTTACGGAAACGACAATCCTTCGTTCACGGCGGTTTCGCAAGGTGTTCCAAAATGGTATGAGGAAGAACCTGCGTATCCAGCAGGCGACTATGTTTCGCAGGGAAATCCGTTCGTTCCTTCGTTCGACGAAGTGGGCGTTCATACCGTGTGGGCAACGCAAACGGTTGATGGTTGCGTTTCGGAGGCTGTTTCCAAAGATTTCGAGATACTTGCCATTCCAGACGCTCCTGTAGTTGAGTCGGCTTCGGTATGCGAAAATGCACCAAGTGATACGTTGAAGGCAACTCCGTCGGAAAATGGAACTATTTCTTGGTATGCTACCGAGGAAAAAACTACGGTCGTTTCAAAGAGCCAGAAATTTGTTCCGCAGAACCAGTTCGCCGGTGAATATACCTATTATGCTACACAAACGGTTAAAGGTTGTGTGAGTGATGCGGCTTCGGCTACATATACGGTGCTGCCATTGCCTACAATTCCTGTGGTGAAAACCGAGGCGGTAGCCTGCGACTACGATGCTACCCACGAACTTTCAGTAGCTGAGCAGGATGGCATAACGGTTGCTTGGTATTCGTCGATTGATACCACATCGTTGTTGGAAAAGGGTAATGTGTTTGTCCACAATATTACCAATAGCGGTTCGATTAAATATTACGTTCGTCAGATTGAGAATGGCTGCGTCGGTAATTATGTGATGGCTCATTTCTCTGTAGTAAAACAACCACAGACACCAGTTGTTACTGGCGATGTGATTTGCGAAGGTATGATGGGAAGTGCCTATACTGATGGCGCAAAAGACAAGTGGTATTCCGACGAAGCGTTAACTGACATAGTTTCGCAAGGATATACGTTGTCGGTTAACGAAGTTGATAAAACAACAACCTACTATGTAGTGCGTGAAAACAATGGCTGTACGAGTGAGACGGCGGAAGCTGTCATCGAAGTGATTCCGCAACCTTCGGTTGTGATTCAGCAGAATGGCGAGGAAATTTCTGAAATCCGCCGTTGTAACTACGATAATGATGCCTACATTTCGGTAAATGTGTCGCCGAAGGCAACTGAAAACGATTATGTGGAATGGTTTATTTTCCCTGGAAATATTAAAGTGAAAGACACTGATTCGTTGTTGTTGTCGGAATATGTAAATCTTTCGTCGTCGGTAACATCAAGTCTTTCATACACAATCCGTGCGCAATACAATGTGAAGAATACATACAAAAATATGTATTGCGAAAGTGTGATGGATACGGTGAAATATACCACGTTCGCAAAAGTCCGCCAACCAATAGTGTTGTCGAAAGTGATTTGCCAAGGCGAAGAAATAGAGCCAATGTTTGCGTTTGGTACGCCAAATGTAACGTGGATTAGTTTGGACGGTGTCAATCCTCCTGTATATCAAGGCTCTAAGTATGTGTTCTCATCGCAGCAAGCATCTCTTGATACTGGTTCATATCGTTTCCAAGTGTACGATATCAATGAGGAGACAGGCTGTTACAGCGACACTGTGGAAGTTTCGTTAACACTTGCTCCGGGAGCGGAAACGGCATTGTTCGGTAAAGATTCTGTTTGTGTGAATACAACAGATTCGTACTACACCAAGTTCAACAGCTCAAGTACATACAACTGGCGATTGACTGGCGACCATTTGAACTATTCGAAGGATGCCACATCATCATCGGTACGGTATATTGACTGGGTAGCTCCGGGTATCGATACATTGATTGTATATGAACAAACGTGGGCTGGCTGCGAAGGTTGGGATACGTTGGTGATTAAAGTTGCTCCATATCCAGAACCACATTTCACATGGTCAATGCCAGGTTCTGGTAATGTGATTGAACTACAGGATAGTACGGTTCAAGATTCACTTGTTTCTGTGATTGACGGTGTTGAAGTGAAAGAAGTCATCCCATACACAATGTATTGGAACTATGGCCATTTCGACGGCGATATGACTGCGGTTGATAAGGAAGTTCCGTATGAACAACGTAATTTCCCAATTCGCGAAGGTTCATATCTCTATGGTTACAATTGCCCATCGTTGACGGTTGTGAATGCATTTGGTTGTAGCAATTCTGTTTCGGAATGTGTGTTTGTGAACATCGCTTCGAGTTTGTACGTACCATCGGCATTCTCGCCGACAAACCCTGCACACAGCGTGCGCAATTTCCAACCGAAAGGTTTCAATATTGAGGAATGCCAGGTATCGGTTTACGATAAATGGGGCAACCTGCTCTGGTATTCCGACGAAGTTCGGGATGGAATGTTCGTTGGCTCATGGGACGGAACGTATAATGGCAAGATAATGAAATCAGACACCTACATATGGAAAATCGAGGCGAAATTCCTTGATGGTCAAGTGTGGGATGGATATGATTCAGGAAATGGCAAGAAGGTGAAATTTGGAAATGTCTTGCTTGTACGATAAATTTTTAGTGCAAAAGGATTCCAAGTATGCAATAAACTTGTACCTTTGAGGTGATAAAGTTATTCTTGCGATGAAAACTCCTGCGTACGTAGAGAACGACCCTTGGTTAAAACCCTTTGCGTCAGCAATTTTAGGTCGTTTGGAATACATAGAACAACGTCAGAAGGACTTGCTTACAAGTTCTTCTACGTTGGAATCTTTTGCAAATGGCCATTTGTTTTTTGGTTGTCATAAAACAGAAAAATCGTGGATTTTTAGGGAATGGGCACCCAATGCCACAAGCATTTGCTTGGTTGGCACGTTTTCGAATTGGGAAGAACGGGTAGAGTTCGTTTTCGACGAAAAGGAAAATTATTGGGAACTTGAAGTTCCGCTCAACTGCATAAAACACGGCGATTTATACAAACTATCGGTCTATTGGAAAGGCGGGCAAGGCTTGCGGATTCCTGCATGGGCTACGCGCGTTGTGCAGGACGAACAGACAAAGATTTTCTCCGCACAGATTTGGGATGTGGAACCATATACATGGAAAAATCCGCTGCCGAAAATTGAGCAGGCTCCACTGATTTACGAAGCGCACGTGGGAATGGCAACCGAAGAATATAAGGTTGGCACGTTTTCGGAATTTACAAAGAATATCCTGCCTCAGATAAAGGAATCGGGCTACAACACGGTGCAGTTGATGGCAATTCAGGAACATCCATATTATGGTTCGTTCGGCTATCACGTATCGAGCTTTTTTGCACCGTCGTCGCGGTTCGGCACTCCCGAAGAATTGAAGGAACTGATTGACACCGCCCACGGAATGGGGATGCGTGTGATTATGGATTTGATTCATTCGCATGCGGTAAAAAATACGGAAGAAGGACTTGGAAAATACGACGGCACCGACTTCCAATTTTTCCATAAAGGAGAAAAGGGAACGCACGGAGCATGGGATTCCAAGTGTTTTGACTACGGCAAAAACGAAGTGATTCACTTCTTGCTTTCCAACTGTAAATATTGGTTGACGGAGTTCAACTTCGACGGATTCCGTTTCGACGGCGTTACCAGTATGATGTATTGGGATCATGGTCTTGGCCGTGCCTTCGATTGCTACGAACGCTATTTCGACGGCAATGAGGACGGCGATGCACTTACATATTTGGCGTTGGCGAACAAGCTGATTCACGAAGTGAAACCGTCGGCAATCACAATCGCCGAGGATATGAGCGGTATGCCGGGTTTGGCTGCCCCGTTTGCTGAAGGTGGTTTCGGTTTCGATTACCGTTTGTCGATGGGCGTGCCTGATTATTGGATAAAATTGCTGAAAGAATACCGCGACGAAGATTGGCAGGTGGGGAATATGTATTACGAACTTACACAAGCCCGTGCCGACGAAAAAGTTATATCATACGCTGAATCGCACGATCAGGCGTTGGTAGGCGATAAAACCATTGCCTTCCGACTGATGGACAAGGAAATGTATTCGTGTATGCACGTGGCAATTCCAAGCCTGATAATTGACCGTGGTATGGCTTTGCATAAGGAAATCCGTTTGATGACGCTTGCAACGGCGCAAAACGGGTATCTGAATTTCATGGGCAATGAATTCGGACATCCCGAATGGATTGATTTCCCACGCGAAGGCAACGGCTGGTCGTATCATTACGCACGTCGCCAGTGGCATTTGAAAACAGACGAAAATCTACGATATAAATTCCTGGACCGTTTCGACAAGGATATGATAGCGTTGGTGAACAGCCATCCGCATTTCTTCGACAACCGTCCCCGTTTCATCCACGACAACAACCATGACCAAATTGTGGCATTCGAACGTGATGGATTATTTTTCGTGTTCTCATATAATCCAACCCAGTCGTTCGCAGATTATGGCATAGCAATGCCAGAAGGCGAATATAAAGTTGTGCTGACGAACGATTCGTTGAAATATGGTGGTTTTGGCAGAATTGACGAGAAATTAAGCTACTTTTCGTTGCCTGTTGAAGAAGGTTTGTATGCCGAGCACTATTTGAAGATGTATATTCCGAACCACACGGTTATTGTGTTTGAGCGTTTTAAGTAAAAAATAAAAGATTTTCAGATTTTTTTAGAGAATACTTGCTACGAAACCAAAAAATCGTATATTTGCACTGCTTTTTCGGAAGCGAAGTTCTTTTACATAAAAGATTGCCTCTTTAGCTCAGCTGGCCAGAGCACGTGATTTGTAATCTCGGGGTCGTTGGTTCGAATCCGACAAGAGGCTCTCTTTAGGGAGTGTTCTCCAGCGGCAACGAGAGCAGACTGTAAATCTGCCGTCTTTCGACTTCGGTGGTTCGAGTCCACCCACTCCCACAACATAAGCGGGAGTAGCTCAGTTGGTAGAGCATTAGCCTTCCAAGCTAAGGGTCGCGGGTTCGAGTCTCGTTTCCCGCTCATTGAAAATCAAGCACTTACAGACGTAAGTGCTTTTTTTTTGCCCAAACATTTGGCTTGTACATGCTACTATGGGGAACAAGAACCCGACAATGACACTATTTCGGATATTGCAAATAGTTGGTTGTTTTTAGATTGAAAAAAGCCACTCGTAAGGGTGGCTTTTTATTAGTCCAATACTTTTTTACGTTATTTTATTTCTATATTTATTATTTTGCATAGATAATCAGTTAGAACATGCAAATCATTATACGAACACGTATATGTACGTTTTAATGCGTTCATTCTTTCTTTTTCTTCTTCATATTTTTTCATTTCTTCTTTATTGTATCCTAAACAACTACTAATACCACTTGGTATCATAGTAAATCCCTCAAATCCCTCACAATTAAAAACGAAAATACCATCTTTATCATTAGATAGAAAATCGACAAATCTTTTAAAAATAGCGTTTAGATTTTCTTCACTATTTCCAACAAGACAAATACAATAGTTTTTAGCATTTGACCAACCAGCAAAAAAATTCCTTAAGTTAAGGTACATCGCATCGTTCTTACACCAAAAATTTATAAGTGTGTTTGCGTTATAACAGCAATCTGCAATTTTTATTATTTTCATTTTTATCTTTTTTAGAATCCAAAGGTATAAACATTTTGGGAAAATCAATCTATTTCAATCGAATTATATTACTCCTCCGTGTAGTTGGGTTCTTGCTTCGAGTCGCTTGTCTGTGGTAGATTGTTTTAACATTTTGAAAAGACAACTTTTCCGACAAAATCACAGGCTATTTCATTGTAAAAATAACACAATCTTCTATGTGTCAATTAGTTGCATTGTTTAAACTTTCCGACATTTTTCCGACAAATTATTAGTCGCAAAACTTTCTTAAAGGTAAGATAATCAACTATTTACCATTAAAACGTAAAAATGGTTTTCCGCAAATTTTCCGACAAGGCGAGGTTTGAGAAACTTTTTTCTAAATTTGTATTGTCATAGAAAAACAGAAAAATGTATGATATTCTTTTAATAAGTTTTGATGTTCCTCGTTTTGAATATCCAAGTATTTCCTATCCTTTGGCATCAATGATAGCCTCTATTGAAAATAAAGGATTTAAGGCTTCATATTTTTCTATTGACGTAAAACAAGTCTTACAAGATAAAGGTAAAACACCTTATTTTCAAGGAAACGAGCGATTGGATTATGAAACATTTAGAAAAAAAATGGATACTGATAACGACTTATCCACTATTGTTACAAATCGTTTGTTTTCAAATTTAGATTATTTTAAGAAGTTCAAATTCATTGCAATGTCTGTTACACGATGGAGTATTGAACATTGTAATTATTTTTCCAAGATACTGAAAGATAATAATTATAGGGGGAAAATAGTCTTTGGAAGTTATGAAATAACAGCGTGCAATGATAAAGATTTAGAAATAGAGTTCCCTTATGCCGATTTTTATATAAAAGGTTATTCCGAAAAAGCCTATGTGAAATTATTAAATGGTGAGATTGATAATAGAATTATTGATGAAAAAATTGAAGACGAAGATTTGATTTCTCCCTATTTGTCGGGAATAATACCATTGCACACAAGAAAAATATATTGGGAAACAAAAAGAGGATGTCAATTTCGTTGCGATTTTTGTGAATGGGGTGCTTTAAAAGATAAAAATGCCGTTGTACAGATAAATATATCTCGACTAAAAAAGGAGATTGATTTAATTCGTGATTCTAATGTTGAAGAGTTAAATATCTTAGATGGGACTTTTAATGTTGGTGAACATTATTTAGAAATATTGCGTTACATTTTGGAAACAACTAATCTAAATGTAACATTTCAAGCACGATTTGAATGTTTGACCGATGAATTTCTGTCCCTTTGTGGAAAATATAACCAAAGGGTACATTTAGAGTTTGGACTGCAAACAATTCACCAAGAGGAAATGCAAACCATTGGTAGAAAAAATAATCTTGAAAAAGTAAAGAGTGCATTAGAAAAATTAAATGAAAAGTCCATTGATTATGAAACAAGCATAATTTACGCAATTCCAGGGCAAACGATGGAATCATTTATTGATACCATTGACTTTTTGTTATACTACAAATGTCCAAAAATATGTGCTTATCCATTACAATTGGCACGTAATTCTAAACTATCAAGTGAAGAGCAACAAAAGAAATGGAAAATTAAGTTAAGAACTGACTCCCAAACAAAAGTCAGTTCTGTTGATAGTTCCATCTCTTTCTCTGCCGAAACAAGAAGAGATATGGATTTATTGGCAGAGCGTTTAGTTACAGATAACGATTTATACAAAACACATACACTCCCCAAGAATCTTATTAAGGAGCGACAAACCGATTATTTATATAAGATTAAGAATCCAACGGAATGCTATGATAAAAAATTACTATATCGTTTGATTGAAGAATATTTTGAATCTCCTACAAATGACGATTTCTTTGATATAGATTTCATTGCAAGCTGTGCCCACAATGGGAAAAAACTCATACCTTCTAAAGGTAAAGAAGACTATTTTATACGTTTAGAGCCCTATTTTTCATACAAATTGGAAAAAGTTAAAGAACCTCATATTATTGAGTATGGAAATGGAGTTAAACAAACAATAAGAAGAGCCCAACATAATTATAAATTCTTTTGTGAACTACGTGTAGGAATCAGTGGAAATCTTTATGTGTATAGACGTGTAGAAATAGATGACTAATTCTACTTCGTTTATAGATAACAAAAAAGGGAACAACTTCCGTCATTCCCTTGAAAATAGATATTAAGAAAAACTATTTCTTTTTGTTTACTTTTTCGCTCAATGCTTTACCTGCCTTGAATTGAGCAACGGTTTTAGCAGGGATTTTGATTGCTTTTCCTAAATTGGGAAAATAAAAAAGCAACAACAAATATGCCGTTGCTTTCAATAATTCTTTGTTAAATGTACTAATATTCGAAAACCGTGATTTTACTTCCTGAAACAACAATCTCGCATGCAACACATCCATCAATCACATTCTGATTATCAACCACGGAAGAAGATTTTCTAATGTATGTTTTTCCACTTGTTCCAAGTATATATGTGCTACCATCTTTTGTGTAAGTCGTAGAATAGTAACCAGCTGCTTGTAAAGCTGTGCCATTGTAACTTCTTTCGTATGCAAATACGGCTGTTCCATCGGAATAAAGCGCAAGTGTGCAATCGTCAGAATAGCCATAATCTGCGTCAATGACAGTTCCTTTGAATGTTTCTGTCGGAGTTGCATTAATAGAAAATGCAGCTACCGCTTCTTCAAAATACTTTGAAGATGAATTACTTGGACCATTTTTTTCTTTGTCATCGTCGCCACATGCAGTAAACATGGTTAAGGTTGTAATCAGCGCAACCATAAGTGATAAGATTTTTTTCATAGAAAATAAATTTTAAGGTTTAATAATTTTTATTTACAGCAAATATACACTATTTTTCGAATAGCCAATATTTTAGTTTTTTTGCAGAAAAACCTAAATATTTTAAAATCATATAATTCTCTATCTGTAAAAAAACGTATAAAAAAACTATTCCCTTATTCTTTTGAAGAAAATTTTGTGATCACAGCAATAGCACATGGCATTTTGCCCTCAACCACGTGATATTCTACATGCTCGTATCCTGCATTTTTGAAGAATGCTTTGTACGAGTCCAAATTGAATTGTTTTTTGAAATTTGCCCCTGCTTTTTCAAAAATCTTGACCAAAAAACTTTCCTTGCCGTTGTCGTAAATGTTTATGTATGTAGGAATCACAACTTTTCCATTCGGCTTGCAAACACGAACAAGTTCCGAAATAACCGCAATAGGATTGTCCAACAAATGAATCACGTTTCCTGCCACTACCTTGTCGAAACTATTGTCGGGATAATCAATTTGTGTCATATCCAAAGATTTGATTTCTACATTATTGAATTGCTGCAACTTTGTAACCGTCTTCTTTAGCATTTTTGGGGAAAAGTCTGTAGCCGTCAAATGTTTGCACTTTGGCGCTATAAAAATACTAATGGCACCCGTTCCGCATGCGCATTCCAATACTTCATCTTCGGATTCTATTTGCTCTGCCACCTTTTCCCCTGTATTGGCATAGACCTTTCCGTTGTACGTGTTTTCAAAAAAATCGTAAGCAAAAGCCACTTTGTCCCAAAACATAACTATACTCGCTTGACCGTTAAAACTTCATTCACACAAACATAAGAAACTTTTGCAAAGGATTCGTCTGAAACCAAACGTTTTTCTGCCGATTTTAATGTGAAAGTCTATTTCATCTATTTTATGTTTTGTCTTAATCAAAGATAAATTCAGTATCACTTGAGTAAACTTTTCAACTGAGCTGGATTGTTTTTCATTGATTTTACGTAAAATTGTAGGTGACTGTCTGATGTTTAACTTAATTTCTACGAAATGAAGAACGTATTTTTTATGGCTTTGTTAGCCACAATTTCGTGTTTCGCAATGATTAGTTGCGGTGACGACAAGAAAGACGATCCGAAACCTGAGAACAACACTGTAGTAATCGACGAAAAGAATCCTTTTGCGGGCAATACGTATAAGGTTGTTGGTAACGGAAGAGACGAAGATGACTATTTTGCCTTCTCCGAATCCAAAGTTTCGTGGGGTGATGACAATGTGTTCAACTACACGTTTGATGAAACAACGTTCACTTTGTCAAGAGGTGGATATGAGTTTATCGTTTCCTACACGTTCTCAGAAGATAAAAATACATTGACGTTATCGTCTTCGGCAGGTATATCTGGGACATACGTGAAACAATAAGTCTCGCAAAATTTGATGTATGAAGTATAGAACGATTATTTCTTAAGTTGTTCTATGTGGTTTGCTATATCTTGTGCAACCGCTTTTTTGCTTTTTAATTCGTAGTTCGTGATAGTTCCATTGCGTTCTATAATGGACACTTTATTGGTGTCGAACCCGAAACCAGCGCCTTTATCGGCTAACGAGTTGAGAACGATGAAATCGAAGTTTTTCTTTTCAAGTTTTCCTTGGGCGTTAGTGAATTCATCGTTTGTTTCAAGGGCAAATCCTACAAGGAATTGATTTGATTTCTTGCGTTTTCCCAGTTCTTGGGCAATGTCGGGGTTCGGCTTCAATTCAATGGTTAGGGACTGTTTCTCCTTGATTTTTTTGTCGTATTTGGTAACAGGCGTAAAATCAGCAACTGCCGCGCTCAATATCGCTCCATCCATTTGAGGAAAGTGTTTTAGGCATGCGTCGCACATTTCCTGGGCCGAAGTGACGTCGATACGGGTAATGTTGGGGTGTGATGTAGTTAATTGTACGGGGCCTGCTATAAGCGTGATGTGTGCGCCTCGTTGCGCCAATTCTTCGGCAAGGGCAAATCCCATTTTCCCCGTGGAGTGGTTACCAATAAAGCGTACAGGGTCTATTGCCTCATACGTTGGACCTGCCGTTATAAGGATTTTTTTTTTAGTGATTCCTTTTTCGAAAAGAAATCGTCAAGCCAGTTTGCAATAGTTTCCGGCTCAGCCATTCGGCCTTTGCCGTCGAGACCACTGGCAAGTTCTCCGCTTGTTGGCTCAATGAACGAAACCCCATCTTTTTTCAGTTGGGCTATGTTTCGTTGGGTAGCTTCGTGGGCAAACATATCCATATCCATTGCCGGCGCAAGTACAACTGGACAGCGTACCGAAAGATATGTCGTGAGGAGCAGATTGTCGGCAATGCCGTTTGCCATTTTTGCCAATGTGTTTGCCGTGCATGGCGCAACAACAAAGGCGTCGGCCCATAAGCCAAGCTCCACATGGCTGTTCCAACTACCGTCGTCGTGGTGGAAGAAATCGGACAAAACGGTGTTTTTGCTCAACGTAGCCATTGTTACAGGTGTGATAAACTCTTTAGCCAACGGAGTCATCACAATTTTTACGGTAGCACCTTGTTTAATAAGTAAACGAGTCAGCACTGCGGCTTTGTAGGCCGCAATACTTCCCGTTATACCTAATAATATGTGCTTTCCTTGAAGCATGCTTACGCTTCGATTTCTTCGTCTTCAGGTTTTCTGAAATAGATTTGGTCCTCAAGGAATTCTTGGATTGCCATCAAAACAGGATTTGGCAATTTTTCATAGAATTTTGAGATTTCGATTTGTTCACGGTTTTCGAAAGTTTCTTCAAGCGTGTCGTTAACCGATGCAAACTCTTCCAATTTCGAGTCAAGTTCTTTCTTCAGATCTGTTTCAATTTGATCGGCGCGTTTCGCGATAATTGCAATAGATTCGTAGATGTTGTTGGTGCCTTTTTCCAACGTTTCAATGTCCCTCGTAATTGTAGAAGCAGGAGCTTTTGTTTTTTTGTAATCCATTTCTATAAAATTAAATTAATGAGTTCTTTTTTTGATTTGTAAAAATATTTTTTCCGCATCTTTCGCCCATTGTCCGTTTGGATATTCGTCGATATAGGCGTGGTAATCATCGATTGCCATATCATAGCGGTCTTCTTTTTTCGATTCTACACTGTTCTCCGCAAGCAAAAACGACGAACGGAGTGTGAGGTAGAGCAATTCTTCCCGATATTTTGAGTCGGGATATTGTTTCAGACAGTTTTTCAAAGCCGTTACAGCAGCCTTGTAGTCTTCAAGGTTGAAAAATATTTTGCTGTTGTTGTACGCTTTTTCTTCAAGTTTCGCACGCAATTCGCCGATACATTCGTTGCTTTCCTTGATGTATGCGCCTTGCGGAAATTTATTGATATAGTTTTGGAACGATTGGATTGCCTTTTCCGTGTACGTTTGGTCAAGCGTCACCACAGGCGAAATGTTGTAATAGCATTTTGCTATGTAAAAATAAGCGTAATCCAACTGGGTGCTTGTGGGGTATGTCATCACTAATCGTTCGAAATAGTAGGCTGCCATTAGGTTGTCCTGTTCTTCGTAGTAACTTTTTGCAAGCAACAGCGTGATAGTTTCCCCTTTTTCTGTCAAACGGAACGCTGGAAGCGCTTTTTCAAACAATTCGTAGCTTTTGTAGTAGTCTTTTGCTTCGTAATATTTCATAGCTCCGTTATAAACGGCTTCATAGTCGTCGGACTTCAGAAGCTTTTGGTATTCGCTCTGACAGCCTACACAGGCGATTATGGCTATTATAAACAAGACCTTCTTCATATGCTATAAGAAACGGGCAAAAGTACAAAATATTTTTATACATTGAAAAATAGATTTGAAATAATTTTACGCCTCTGGAGAATCATGGTTGACTTTTTTTGAAAACTATTTTTCTCGTTTTATATCAAGGAGTTATGATAGTTTCTTTTGTGTCTAATTCCCGATATCTGTTTCGGGCGGGGGCGGAATAAATGCTGTTAGGATATTCAAATATGAGTCTTTTGTATTTTTCCTTTGCTTTTTCGGTGTCGCCGGTCTTGTCGTAGTATTCGGCAAGGCTGAATATAGCTTTGTCGGCATATATCTCGTATGAAAATCTGTTTTCAATTTCTTGTAGATATTGAACCATTTGTTCGTCGTTGTGCTCGGATTGGGCGATTTCGGCTTTCCGCATCAAAATTTCGTCTTCGAGCGTATGTCCGGGAAATAGCTTTGGAATGGAGTCGTAGCTTGCGATTGCCTCATTTTTTTTACCTTGCGACAGAAGTAAATCACCACGTGCGAATATTTCCATTGCTGTGGTAGATGTGTCGAGCGCGGTGTTGTCTGAAATAAGTTGTGCGAGTTCAAATGCGTCATTTGCGATGAGTTTGCTTGTACTTCCTTTCAGCACATCAAGCAGTGCTTTTGCGTATTCGAAATTTCCATTGTAGTATGCTATCCGTGCTTGTTTGAGTTGCGCCTCGTGTCCGATGTCGTTGTTCTTGTAATTCAATGCGATAGAGGCATATTGCAGATTTGCGCCCCAAATATCGTTTGTGAACAAATAAATGTCGGCCAGTTCCATTTCGAGCTGGTTTTTGTATTGGCGAAGATTCGGTTTCGCAATATTTTGTTTCAGCAAATCAATAGCCTCGTTTGATTTTTGTAGGTAAAACGCCTGGATGTGGGCGAGATTTTTTATGATTTCGATTGAAGTTTTCGCGTCAACAATTTCTTCCAATGCTCGTTGATATTCTTCTTCTAACGATGCAATTTGTTGTGGTTCAGGTGCTTGGTTTGACTTGAATAATTTATTGTACGAAGTTTCAAGAAGACTTTTTAGTGCTTTCTCATAAAGGTCGCCCATGGGGCCTTGTTGCACAACATACGAAAAACATTTGGCGGCATTCGTGTAATCCTTGTTTTCCAATGCTATTTCGCCTACGTTGTATGTATTGTAGCCATCTGTATCTTCTTCTGTATCAATACTTTTTGCGAGAGAATATGCAGACTCGAAATTTTTCTCCTGTAGTTGCATCCAGAGATATAAGTTTCCGTAAGTCTTGATTTTACGATTTTTTTCTATTTCTGTTTTCAAACGGGCGGTAAGGATTGAGTGAAGATTGCTGTTCTTTTTCTCATACAGAGGTATTTGAAGTTGGTCTTCAATATATTGTTCGCGGCTATCATCCACTTTGAGAATATCCATGTAGAGATTTACAAGTTGCTCATATTCACCGAGTTTTAGATATATGCGTGTTAGTCGGTCAATAATGATTCCATTGTATTCCAGCCGTTTCCATCCATTTTCGTAGATGATTTTTGCAATGCTGTCAAACCCGTTTTCAAGGCATGCTTCGCCGGCTACAAGGCAATTCTCCAAGTCTTTGCTTGCTTTCTTGATGGTTTTGTCGAAAATCTCGTTTGCTTCGCTTGTCTTTCCGACTTTTGTATAAATCGCCGCAAGTTTTATTGGATAGTAGAGTGATTTTGAATTATGTCGGATTTGTTCGTTTGTGATTTTTTCCGCTTTGTCGTACCATTTTAATTCGTTGTAGCAATCAATCAAATAATCGAAATGATTTTGCGCGTGCGTTTTTTGAAACAATGAAAGATACATGTCGGCAGCCTTTTCGTATTCGCCTTGTGAATAGTAGAAAAGCGCAAGTTGATTGTCGTTGCTGTTGTCGTTTTCTTGTGGAAAAGCGGAAGTTGCCGTCAACAACAAGACAATAATTCCTATTATTTGTATCAGTTTGTTTCGCATTATTTAGCTGATGTAAGATCTAATTCGCACGAAATGGGAAAATGGTCCGACACTTTGATTCCCATTCTTTTGAAATGGTGACAGGTGAATTGTTTATCAACGAGAATGTAGTCCAACCGCAGTTGTGGCCACCAATTGAACGTTGCTCCGATGCCTTTGCCCGCTTCAAGAAATGCGTCTTGTAGGTTGTTGGTCGATTTTATTTTGTGGTATGTGTAGGAACACGGTGGGGAATTGAAATCTCCGCACGAAACCACTGGATATGGGCTTTGGGCTATTGATTCCGCTAATTCGTCGATTTGGGCGCCTCGTTTTACCATGGCAGTTTTTAATCGGGTTACTAAATCCTCAACTTCATCAACTTCAATATTGTGGATTTTCCCTATGTCGTTCACAGTCTGTTTGTTATCAATTGAAAGTCGATACGATTCCAAATGGCTGTTAAATATTCTGATAGTATCGTTTCCAACTACAATGTCAGCCCAGATTGAGGCATTTCCTGTTCCTTCGTAGTCGATAAATCCGCTTGCGACAATTGGATAACGGCTACAGATTAGGTTTCCTTGGTAATGATGCGGACCAACCGAAAAAACTCTGTTATGGTGCGTATAGGCAAGGTTAAGTTGTTGTTTCAAACTATCTATTACAATGAAATTTTCCCTCGTGTCGTTGTGGTATTCCTGGAAGCAGATTACATCTGGGTTCTCCTTGCGGATGTAAAGAAATATCTGTTGCTTCACCTCTGTGCTTTTGCGCCACGTATGGTACATAAAGCCCATCACGTTGTACGACATGACTTTTAGTTTGTTGTTTGTTTTTATTTCTTGTCGTTGCTTATCGGAAAATTTGTAGTAATTGCCAGCGGTTGGAATGCTTAAAACCAAAACCACGAGCGAAATCAAAAAATATTTCTTGTGACTTTTTGCTACAAGCCAAAATACTGAAAAACAAGCGTTTATACCAAAGAATACAGGAAATCCTAACCCTAACAGTTCAAAAAACGGAAATGTGCTTGGATTGATGTGTTGAGCCAATAAACAACAAAGGAGAACGAGGGCGGCAATCGCGTTCAATACACAGAGTAATATGCTGACAATCAGTTTCATTTGTTGTTGTGGCGAAATAGATTTTCTTTTTCTTCGTTGCTCAGACTGTTATATCCTGATTCCGCAATTTTCTTGAGAATTTTGTCGATTTCGGCTTGATTTGTATCGGATGTAACATCTTCATAATCAACGTATGATTCATCGCGTTTGTTCCGTTTCGTTACGTGTATGCGCGATGTTTTTGTTTCCCGTTTTTCAATTCTTGTGACAAGACGGATAAACCATTCATTGATGTCAGTTCCTTTTTTATACAATAGCGCCCACAAACAGCCGTAAAGAATACCGCCAAGTTTGCAAAGCGACACAGCAAGCACTTGACTTTGAAATACTTGCGACGATATGGAAAGTAATGGCAGCAATTCAACAACTACAATGATGATAGCCAATGTTTTCAGTTTCACTTCTCCGAAAAACAACAGATACACTCTATAATTCGGAGCGTATGTTGCAATGGCAGCAGTTACCGCCAGAACAGCCGCGATGGGGTTGAGCAACATTCCCATTATGGTTGTTGCCGAGCTGCAAATCAATGGAAGAGCAACACCTGCAAAACCGCCAAGAATGTAGGTTGCCAGTAATTGTTTCTCGTTGACGAGGTCTATGAATAGTCTTCCCATCCAAAATAAAAACAACATATTGCAAAGCAAACTGAGGAACGATGTGTCGAAAAACATATACGTCAGGATAGTCCACGGTTTGTGAAGTAGAATGCTGCCTTGTGTGGGTGCTGAAATATTGGCGATAAT
Source organism: Bacteroidales bacterium (assembly GCA_017552705.1). Classification (GTDB taxonomy): domain Bacteria; phylum Bacteroidota; class Bacteroidia; order Bacteroidales; family UBA1715; genus UBA1715. The sequence goes on along the minus strand of JAFZOY010000114.1, from coordinate 5,226 downwards.
CGCGCTGTAAATGGACGGGTTGATTATGCTTGCCAAAATCTCAATCAGCCAGAGAAGCAGAAAGAGCGCTCCGTTGATGAGTATAAGTTTGGTGAGGTAGTCACCACGTTTGAATTCTTGCATTATGTCGGTTCGTATGTTCATTTAGTTAAAGTTTGTCCCGTGTTTTTGCCAGTATTTCAATAAAATATATCCGAAAATCATACCGCCAAGATGAGCGAAATGTGCCGTGTTGTCGCCAGCGGAATTGCGTAAACCGCTGAACAGCTCTATCAGACCGTAGAATAGCACGAACCATTTCGCCTTTATCGGGAATGCAAAGTAAATATAAATTTCTTCATTAGGAAATAGCATTCCAAATGCCATCAATAATCCGAAAATCGCCCCCGATGCGCCAACAGTCGGGCCGTTTATGATTAGGTTTGCATTGCCAATTGTGCTGTCAATCCAGTTTCTTCCCGAACGGAGCAGTTCGTCGCCTTGCGTGACGATTATGTCCAGAGTCTCGTTGTCGATGTTGAGTGTTTTTAGATGGATATAGGCAACAATCATTTGGAAAATGCCGGCTCCGATACCCGTGGCAAAATAGTAGATGAGAAATTTCTTGCTTCCCCAATACGTTTCCAATGTGTTGCCAAACATCCAGAGTGCCAACATGTTGAAGAAAATATGCTCCAAATTTCCGTGCAGAAACATATATGTGATAAACTGAACCGGACGGAAACTCGGCGAAAGCAGATAATGCAGCCCGAGTGAGCTTGTTGTGTCGTACCAACGCATATATTCGCCCACAGAACTGATTACAAAACATACTATGTTTATGAGAATCAAATTCTTCACAACAGGTGTGAGTAGCGAAAATCCCGATGGTCGATAGTAGCTCATGTTTAGTTGAATTTTTTTAGCAAATCTTCGGGTTCTATGATTATTGTTACGATTTGTCCTTCGGGCGTAATCGTAAATGATTTATTTTGAATTACTTGCGTAACGAATTGAGCCATTTCGTCTTTGTTCATCGTTGGGTTTCGGAATAGCGACGCGGATTTTGCAAGGGTTCGGGCTATGTGTTCCTGTACGGAATCTTTTATTGTTTGGTTCGCTTCTTCGAAATTTGATATGAAATCACAGATAATTTGCTGTGTGTCAGTTATATCAATATCCGAAGGAACGCCATTGACCACAAATGAGTTTTTGCCGAATTCCTCAATGTCGAAACCAAGTTCCTGAAGTTGCGGAAGAATTGTTTTGAGCGATTCTGTCTCGTTTGCCGTCAGGTCGATGCGGACAGGAATCAGTGTTTTCTGCGACGGCACGCGCTCATGGCAAAAATTGTCGTGAAATTTATCGTACAACAATCTGTAATGTGCTCGCTTAATGTCGATTATGTAAATTTTTCCGTCAACAAACGCAAGGATATATTTTTTCTGTATTTGTGTGCAAAATTCAACGGTTGGCTGGTTGGTTTCACTGTCGCTATTCAAATTCGATGAAAACTCCAGTAATTGTTGGTTTTCCTTCTTGTTGGTTTGGTAGTCCTCAAAAAGTTTTTCCCAATTCCGTTCGTTTGTCTTTGTGTTTGGATAGCAGCCTGAGTCCTGCGTTTTAAAAGGGTTGTACGAAGGATTATACGTAATTGTTGGTGGCTGTATCGGGTCGCTTTTTTTGAACGAAAACATATCCGAATAATCCGCCGAATCGCTGAAATCAATCGATGGAACAATGTTGTTTTTCCCCAGTGTGCATTTTATTGTCGCCTCCAACAGTTGGCAAATATTGAATTCCTCCGAAAATTTTATTTCCGTTTTTGTAGGATGAATATTGACATCGATTTCGGCAGGGTCGATTTCCATGAAAATGAAAAATGGCGGATATTCCTTTTGTGGCAAGAGGTTTCCGTAAGCCCTCATTACAGAGCCAAGAAAACTTTTTTGTCGGAAAAATCTATTGTTGACAAAAAAGAATTGGTTTGCTCCCGTTTTCCGCGCCATCTCGGGCACGCCGATGTATCCATAGATTTTTACAATGCTCGATTCATCTTCGATTGGAATCAAACCTTTTTCCATCTGTTTCCCGAATATGTTCACAATTCGTTGTAAATGATTGCCTTTCGGGTATTTTGCATACAAAGATCCGTCTTTGATTATGGTGAATGTTACCTCGGGATTCGCCAATGCGGTTTGGTATATTTCGGCAAGAATGTAGTTGAACTCGGTTTGGTTCGATTTCAGGAACTTTCGTCGTGCTGGCGTGTTGTAGAACAAATTTTTCACGGTGAATGTCGTGCCTTGCTGACAGGCGTCAGCCTCCTGCGATTCAACTTTGCTGCCCGCAATGATGATTTTAGTGCCGAGTTCGGCGTCTTTTTGCCGAGTCCTCAATTCCGTTTGCGAAACAGCCGCAATGGATGCGAGTGCTTCTCCGCGGAATCCCATGGAACGTATTTTGAATATATCCGATGCTTCCGAAATTTTCGATGTGGCGTGGCGTTCAAAAGCCATGCGGGCATCGGTTTCCGACATTCCTACTCCATTGTCGCTGATTTGAATGGATGTGCGTCCCGCATCGATTATCGCTATTGTGATTTCGGTTGCGTGGGCATCTAACGCATTCTCAACCAATTCCTTTACAACCGAAGCTGGTCGTTGGACAACTTCGCCGGCTGCAATTTGGTTTGCAACGGAATCGGGTAGGAGATGGATAATATCGGACATATCTATAGTCGCATAATAAAATAGACACCAAGAAATAGTAGAAACGCAAGCATTACAATCGCTTTCAGACCGCCGTCTCTCCGTCGGTTTGTGATTTTGTTTTGCTCGAATTTACGATGAAGGTCGGATACAAATACGCCTTTGGGCAATTCTTCGCCTTTCTCCAATTTTACTTGCTGCAACACAACCGCACGTCGATGCTCGCGGTCTTCTTTCTGCTTGTCGTAGTAGCGAGTCGGCATGTTGAAGCCACGTGGCTTGGGCGGATTATATATTGATGAAATGAATCCCATTTCTTTTTCGTTTTCGTTGCAAAGATACTAAAAAACAAAGATACGATTGTTAGTTTTTTGCATTTTGAACACGGCTATTTGTAAGAATTAGTCTTGGCTAATAGTTGCCTGTTTCGTTTTTAACAGTACCTTTGCGGCGTTTTTTAATAACGGTACAAATACTATATGATACTTTTAGAAGAGCCTTACGTGTCGGATTTTTTAATCGACACCATACAGAAAAATTCGTTCAACGTGCTGCAAAATGATTTTGCGTGTCAGTATATGCTTGAAAATCAGCTAATTCCTTCCAGCTTAGCGGTAAAGAGTTATACCGATAATAATGAATTGTTTTACACAAATTCCGAGAATGCCATCGGTTGGATATCGAAAAATTTGTCGGGAACAAAACTTGCGGCAATGATTGATTTATGTAAAAACAAAGCCGCATTCCGCCGAAAAATACGTCCGTTGTATCCCGACTATTTCTTTGAAGAATGTACATTTCAGCAACTTCGTACTCTTGATACGGCGACGTTGAAATTCCCGTTGATTCTCAAACCGAGCGTGGGTTTTCTCAGTTTCGGCGTGTATCCTGTAAAAAATGCCGAAGAATGGGCGGCAACACTGAACACGCTTGCTTTGGAAATCGAAAAAATACGAGGCGTATTTCCTGACGAAGTGGTTGACATTAATAATTTTATTGTAGAGGAACTTATTGATGGTGAGGAATTTGCGATAGATGCATATTTTGACGGCAATGGAAAATCCACAATCCTAAATATTTTCAAACATCCGTTTTTCAACGAAAAAGATGTCTCCGACCGGGCATACTACACTTCGAAGGCAATCATTGAGACGTATCTTGAACCATTCCAATCAATATTGGACAAAATCGGTAAAACGCTTGATTTTCAAAACTTTCCATTCCACTTGGAACTGCGGGTGAACGGAAACAAAATCATTCCTATAGAAATGAATCCGCTCCGTTTTTGCGGCTGGTGCATCACCGACATAGCCCAACATGCTTGGGGAATCAACGTGTACGAATATTATTTCAAGCAGTTGAAACCCGACTGGAAACAAATCTTGTCGCATGCCGACGATGAATTATACTATTTCACTATGGCGGAAGTCCCGTCTGACATTGAAAAAGAGGCTATCACGCACATTGATTTTGGCAACTATCTGCAACACATAAAAAATCCGTTGGAAGTTCGTAAGATTGACCATACCACAAAGCCTGTGTTTGCCATTGTTTTTGCCAAAACGCCGTCGGTTGACGAAATCAAAAACATATTGCGATTGGATATGCACAGGTTTATATTCCTCGTATAAATTCTTTTAAAGATTGTTTTTTACTCTTAGGATTTTTTTCCAAAAATATTTTTGCAATAGAATTCATATCAAAAATTGCCTCTATGGCTATTGTTGAATGTTCGCAAGGCGAATCATACAATGATTTCGCAGAATCCTTAAAATGCTCATATGATTTTTCGTAAAATTCTTCTGATACTTCTTCTGAATCTACATAAAATTTTGTTTTCTCATCATAATCCCCAAGTGTTGAAGGATCATCACCCTCATAAACAGCAGACCAACGCATATGGATATTATGCATTGTATCGCACACAGAATAGCCATAAATTGTAGTAAATAATTCTTCTCCGGCAGCACCTCCGTGCATTTCTTCAACTATGCCATGGTCATAAATTACATAGCCAACATCATATCCTCCAATATAATCATTTTTGTATCTTAAGTCAAGTGACAAAAAACTATTATTTATTTGATAGTATAACGTATTCTCGATTTCCTCGCCTGAAATGTCGTACAACATCCGCTCAAGCAAATCTTGACAATTTTCTACCGTCATTTCAAAAATATCATCACAAAAAAAATAATCCTCAAAGCGAACATAGTAAAAATCAGACCTAAAGAACTCATCCTCTTCTGTGCTTTTTATGTAATCATTGTATAAAGCTTTGGCATATGGTTTCACCCAATCACAATTAAACAACAAACTATCTCCAATATGTAAAAGACTGTCCCAATATAATTCTTCATCCGTCGGTGGCGGTGTGTAATTTTCCGTTACTATTGGGAGATATGTTAAAGAATCTGTTTGGTTGTGTGTTGTGGAATCTGTTTGAGAAGACGAGCATGACTGCCAGCAAAAACACCATTCAGCCAAAGTAAAAAAAAATACTATTTTTAGAATTGCTTTTTTCATTTATAGAATT
>JAFZOY010000113.1 GCA_017552705.1 Bacteroidales bacterium | reverse complement strand
CTTCTTTTATTGATTCTAATTGTTGTTCCTGTTTTTTTAGTTCTTCTTTCTTTTTATACACATATTGTTTTTCGATTTCGAGTTTTTTAAGGTTTTCGTCGAAGTCGATGTGTTCCTGTTTGATTTTTGTTCGTGCTCTGTCTATGATTTGTTTTGGAAGGCCTATTGACGATGCTATTTCGAACGCGAACGAGTTTCCGGCCGAACCCATGCGGAGTTTGTAGAGTGGGCGCATGTTTTCCATGTCGAACAGCATCGCTCCGTTGAACACGCCATGCAATGCCGTGGCTGCATGTTTAAGGTTGCTATAGTGCGTGGTGATTATTCCGAAGGCTCGTTTTTCGTTCAGTGTCTCTAACACGCTTTCGGCTATCGAGCCGCCCAGAATTGGCTCGGTTCCTGTGCCGAATTCGTCAATTGCAAGCAGTGTCTTGTTGTTTGCGTGTGCGAGAAATGTCCGCATGTTGAGTAGATGCGACGAATATGTACTGAGGTCATTTTCAAGGGATTGCTCGTCGCCAATGTCAATCAGGATGTTGTTGAAAATGCTGAGTTTACTTTGACTTTCGGCAGGAATCGGCAGACCGCACTGAAACATATATTGAAGCAACAGCACGGTTTTCATGCATACGGATTTTCCACCGGCATTTGGTCCCGAAATCACAATGATTCGTTGCGATTGATTCAGTTCAATGTGAAGGGGAATGATTTCCTTTTCTGTTTTTTTGAACGACAAAAAGAGGAGGGGATGACGTGCCCTGATAAGCGAAATTTCCTGCGTTTTATCCGAAATAACGGGCTTTTGCGCTTCGATTTCCATCGAAAATTTTGCTTTTGATGCAATGGCGTCGATTTGACCTAAAAAATCGTATGCCGATTCTATGTCAGGCAAGTATGGACGGATGTTTGCGGTTGTTTCCTGTAATATGCGAATAGTTTCTTTTTGTTCTTCAAATTCTAAATTCGCAATTGCGTTGTTAGCCTCGAAAGCCTCGAACGGTTCCACAAACGATGTCTTTCCCGTTGACGATTCATCGTGGACGATTCCCTGCACTTTTCGTTTGAATGTACTATTGAGCGGAAGCACCAATCGACCGTTGCGTATCGAAAGTTCTGAGTCTTGGTCAATCCAACCTTCTTGTCGTGCGGCGGCAAGTTTTTGTGCCATGATTTTATTCACAATCCGACGTTTCTGTTGCATTTCGCTTCGTATTTCCACTAATCGTGGCGATGCATTGTCCTTGAGATTCCCGTTTGCATCGACAATACGGTCGATTGCCGAACAGATGTCTTTTGCTATCGAGACTGGTTCCGCAAGTTGTGCGATGGAGGGGTATTGATCGTCGTGTTTTCTTGCAAAATTCAGTATATTTTGTATCTCCAACAGCGATTTCCTTAGAGTGTGCAATTCAATTGCGGTAAGATAAGTCCCTTCGGGACGGATACGTTCGAGTTCTTCGTAAATGTTTGAGTATGATGGAAATGGAAACTCATTTTGCGTTGTGATAATATCCGCCATTTCCATGGTCTGGCAGAGTTGCTTATTGATGGTTTCCGCATCATTGGAAAATTCGATTGTCGCAATGTTTTTCTTTCCGATACTGCATTTGCAGCCGTCTGTCAGCAAACGGCGAATCTCATCGAAACCTAATTTGTGTTCTATGTTGTTGGGAAAGAGCATACTACGCTTTAAACTCTAATAATACCACGTTTTCTACGTGTTGCGTATGTGGAAACATATCGACGGCACGTGATTTTTTGATGTTGTAGGCTTCGGAAAGTAGCTGTAGGTCACGGGCTTGCGTGGCTGGGTTACAACTGACATAAACGATTCGTTTTGGTTGTGCGTTCAAAATCGTTTTTACTACATCCTCGTGCATTCCTGCCCGTGGTGGATCGGTGATTATCACATCAGGTTTTCCATGTTTTGCAATAAACTCGTCGGTGAGAATGTCTTTCATATCTCCAGCATAGAACAACGTGTTTGCAATACTATTAATGTTTGAATTGACTTTTGCATCTTCTATAGCTTCGGGAACGTATTCAATACCAATGACTTGCTTTGCTTTTCCTGCCACGAAGTTTGCGATAGTTCCAGTGCCTGTATATAAGTCGTAAACTAATTCATTTCCAGTAAGTTGGGCAAATTCCCGTGCGATTTTATAGAGTTCGTACGCTTGTCTTGAATTGGTTTGGTAAAATGATTTCGGCCCGATTTTAAAACGAAGATTTTCCATTTCTTCAAAAATGTGGTCGTTTCCGTGGAATACGTGAACGTCCTGGTCGCCGATTGTGTCGTTTGCTTTCTGATTGATAATATATAACAACGATGAAATCTGTGGAAATTCCTGATGCAGAGCCGTTAGCAATGTTTCGATTTTGTCGCTTTCGTTGTCGTAGAAAACCACAATCACCATACATTCACCAGTCGATGATGTTCTGATAATCAGGTTGCGGAGTAGTCCCGCATGGTTCCGTATGTCGAAAAACGTGTAGTTGTGTTCAAGAGCGAATGTACGTATGAAATTGCGTATTTCGTTGCTTGGCGAACCTTGCAGGTGGCATTGCTCAATGTCAACAACCTTGTCGAACAGACGTGGCACGTGGAATCCTACGGCGTTTGAATTGAAGATTTCAGCATTGGTACGCACTTCGTCTTCGGTAATCCAACGTTTGTTCGAGAATGTGAATTCCAATTTGTTTCGATAGAATTCTTTCCATTCCGAGCCAAGGATCGGCAAATATTCCTCAACGGTTACGTGTCCGATTCGTTCCAATTGGTCTTTTACTTGTTTTTCCTTGTATATCAACTGTTTATCGTAGGGAAGAATCTGCCATTTGCAGCCTCCGCATACGCCAAAATGTTGGCAGAATGCGTCCAAACGGTCGGGACTTTTCTGCACGACCTCCAATACACGGCCTTCGCAGTATCTTTTTTTCTTTTTTGTGATTTGTACAGTAACAATGTCGCCGGGAATCACACCTTCCACAAACAACACCATATCGTCGATTTTTGCAATGGCATTGCCTTCTGCGGCAACGTCGCTAATCAGTACGTTTTCGTACACAGGTAATTTTTTATTTCGACTCACAACAATTTGTATTAAAATTTTATGCAAATATTCATACATTTGCATAAATAAACCAAAAAGATGAATATAATTTCTCAATTTGTGTTAGGTGCAGCTGTTGGAAGTTTGATTGGTGCCAAGAAATTAGGCAACAAAGCTGTGTTGTTTGGGGGACTATGTTCATTGATAGTATATCTTGATTGTTTGCTCGCAAAATTGTCCGAAACTTCCACGGCGGTGTATATTTGCGGTGGCATAACCCATTCCATTGTGTTTTGTTTGCTTGCCGCTCCGATTTTTGGCTGGCTGTTGCATAAATTTGTCGGAAACGCGTGTTCCATAGGATTTTGCTCTTTGATTGCGTGCGGAAGTATGCTTGCCCATTGCGTGGCTGATGTGTTTTCAATGACGGGCGTGGGGCTGTTTGAACCGTTTGTGCATCGTCGGTTTGCATTGTCGGTGTTGTCGGAATTCGACATAGTTGGTTTGTTGCCGTTGCTGATAGCCTTTGTGGTTACGCTGATTGTGAAAGATAGACGCCACAAAGCAATGATTTCGTGGTTTGGATTGTTCTTATTTGTTGTGTATGTGGCGTTTGCATCTTTGAATAAACTTTCGGTTCAGTCGCAATTTGAACAAAAATTAGACGAACAAGGGTTACGATATTCCCGAACCGAAGTATTTCCTGTTTCAGGTTCTTTGTTTATGTGGAATTGCATCGCACAAGATAGAGATGGATTTTGGATGTGTTATCTGTCGAATTTGAGTAAAAATGATTTTGAGATGAATCTTGTCCTGCGAAACGATTATTATTTGTTTGAAATGGAGAATAATCAAAATATCCATCGGCTGGAGGCATACACGAAGCAATATTATTCGGTGGAACCGAAATCCGATAATGTTGTGGTTCTGCATGATTTACGGTATGGAAGAAACGGTTTGAGCATAAATGATACCTTCAAAAAATCATATACAATTGATTTCACCAATAAAGAAAATGTTGTGATTTCGCCGCTTGCAAAACCGTGATTCTGAGTGATATGAAGAAACAAATACTGTTTTTCTTGATAGGGTTGATGTGGGACGGTGTTGTCTGTGGACAAACTTCCAATACTACGTTTTTGGGGCAAGAAGTGACCGACAACAACAATGTGATTGTTACGGCTGTTCCATTTCTTACCATTACTCCCGATACTCGTAGTGCAGGTATGGGTGATGTTGGGGCTGCCACTCCGGGCGATGTGTGGTCGCAGCATGCGAATGCTTCGAAATATGCCATGATGAACTCTGAATATGGCGTAGGCGTGGCGTATGTGCCGTGGTTGAGCAATATTTCGGAGGAAGATGAATGTATGGTGTATATGGTTGGCTATTACCAGCGTCCTCGAGTGGGAACGTTTGGTTTTTCTATGCGTTATTTCACGATTGGCGAATTGTCTTCGACCGAAGCAGGCGACAGTGTTGAGTACACTGTAGATTTGGATTCTCCTATGGAATATTCTTTCGACCTTTCATTTTCTCGACGTTTTGGAACTTGTTTTGTGTTGGGCGTAACGCCTCGTATCACGTACACGAACCTGATAGGAGCCTCGGCGGAAAATTACCATTCGAGCGAAGTGGTGTCGTTCGATGTGTCGGGTATGTATGTGTCCCATTTGGGAACAGGACCACGATATGCGTCGCTCACTCAAATTGTTTGCAAATGTCCTAAAACATTATCGATAGGTTTCAGCTTGTCGAACATAGGTCCAAAACTTGCGTATTCCAAAAGCAGACGGGAATTTATACCAACGATGTTGCGTTTGGGCATAGGCTACAGCCAATATGTTCGTAATAATAGCAAAGTGTCGGTGTATGCCGATGTGCAGAAGCTTCTCGTACCCACGCCGCCGCATTATATCCGTGATTCAGAGGGCAATGTGGAGGCTGTATTGGGCAAGGATAATAATGTGGGGGTGATGAAAGGTATCTTTCAATCGTTTAACGATGCGCCGGGCGGAACTCGCGAGGAGATGGAGGAATTCACAGTGGGAGTGGGTATGGAATATGCGTATAACGAAAAATTGTTCGGCCGTATAGGCTATTTCAATGAATCCGAAAACAAAGGCAATCGAAAATATGCCACCTTCGGGGTGGGCTACAAATTATTCGGTGGTGCTATGGAATTCTCCTATTTGCTGCCAGTCAAAGGAAATGATTCACCTTTGGCTGATACATTTCGGATTACGCTGAGTTATGAGGCAGAAAAATAATTGAAGATGTGGGAAAAAAACGTACTTTTGCAAAAAAATGTGCAAAACCGATATTTTCGGTGCAGACGAAGGTGAATTTATGAATTTCGAGAAAAAATTTGAACAGTTACTGAAACTGATTGGCAATACGCCGCTCATCAAAATAAACTATCAGTTTAAAGGCGAGAAAAAATATGCCTATATAAAAGCGGAATGGTACAATCTTTCGGGGTCAATCAAAGACCGTGTGGCATATTACATTTTGAAACATGCGTACGAAACGGGGCAGATTGACGAGCATACGCCGATTTGCGAAGTGACCAGCGGAAACATGGGTATTTCGTTTGCGGCTGTTTCGCGCTATTTGGGCAATCCGTGTACGATTTGCATTCCGAAATTCATGTCGAAGGAACGGTTCAAATTATTGCATTTGTATGGTGCGCATCTTGAATTGACCGAGAATTTTGAAGCGGCGTTCGAAAAGGCTGCCGAATACGAGAAACAAGGCTATTTCTTGACGCATCAGTTTGAAAATGAGTATAATATGATTGCTCATTACGAAATGACTGCTCCTGAAATTGAAGCAAAAATCAATGAATTTCCGTGTTTTATTGCCGGCGTGGGAACGGCGGGAACTTTGCATGGCTGTGGAAAATATTTCAAGGACAAGCATAATTCAAAAATGTTTGCATTGGAGCCATTGCAATCGTCGATTCTTACGTTGGGAAAATCGCTTGGCCCGCATAAGATTCAAGGTTTATCCGATGAAATCATTCCTGGCTTGTATCCTGAAAATTTAGTTGACGGCATTATCCGTGTTGACGACAACGATGCTATTGGTATGGCGCAACGATTGTGTAAGGAGTTGTCGCTTGGCGTTGGCATCTCTGGCGGAGCAAATTTCTTGGGCTGTGTGCTTTCGGGTTACAATGGTGCAATTTCCGTTTTTGCCGATGACAATAAAAAGTATCTTTCAACTGCTTTAGCTGACGAATCAATTCATTCTCAATTAGTTGACGAGATTGAGTTGTTGGGATTCGAGGTGATTTAGAATACAATAATGCCAATCAACCCTGAGGCGCAGATAACCCACATCGGGTTGAGTTTGAAAAAGAACAACGCCACAAACGAGGCAATGAAAATGAGCGTTGAAAAATTGTGCTCGCCTAAACCAAAGTCGCAAAATGTTTCTTGGTTGACGAGTAGGAGCGCAGCCGCAAGAATAAGTCCTGCAAGCACAGGTTTCAATCCCGAAAATATAGACTTAACATAGTGGTTGTCTTGACGTTTCATTAAAAAACGTATAACCAAAAACATCAATAGTACCGAGGGCAGACATAAAGACACTGTTGCCACCAATGCACCCCAAAATCCAGCCACGGTATAACCCACGTAGGTCGAGGTGTTTATTGAAATAGGTCCAGGTGTCATTTGTGAAATTGCGATTATGTCGGAAAATTCTTGTGGGGAAAGCCATGCAAAATGTTCCACACATTCAAATTGTATCATCGACAACATGGCGTAGCCTCCGCCAAATCCCAGCAGACCGATTTTAAAAAACACATATAATAATTGTATGATACTCATTGTTTTTTCAGTTTGTTGTATGAATACATTTCTATAAGGATTGCGGCGGTGCACACAATAACAATAATAAGGATGGGCGATACTTTGAACCACCATATTGCAACTGCTGTGATGAATGGTATCCAAATTGTTTTCCAAGAAGTTGCGTTGCGCGAAATCAATCGGATTGACGGCACCAAAATCATTGCCACGACGCATGGGCGGATTCCTTTGAAAATCTGCTCAACGATTTCGTTGTCTTTGAAATTTGTGAAGAATATCGTGATGAGCAGAATAGTCACAAACGATGGCAGTGCCGCACCAATTGCGGAGATAATGGCTCCGCGTTTCCCATGCAATTTGTTTCCGACGTAAAGTGCTGTGTTTATTGCAAATACGCCTGGAAGTGTTTGTATGAGCGCAATCAAGTTCCAAAATTCATCTTTCTCAATGTAGTGCCGTTTCGTCACAATGTTTGCCTCCACCATTGAGAGCATTGCATAGCCGCCGCCCAATGTGAATGCGCCAATTTGCAGAAAAATCAGGAATAAATCTCGTAAACGTACCATATCGATGCAAAAGTAGTAAAAAAACGAGTCATTGGGAAATAATGCTATCTTTGTCGAAATGGAATGTAACAAAAGTGGTGCAATTGGGTTTCGTATATGTTGGCTGAGAAAAAAATACGTTGGTGGAGGCTTGTGTTTGTGACGTTGTGCGTATGTACGTACATAGGTGTGGCGGCGTATATTGTTATGCCAAAATCATCAAAATGGAAACCTACGCCGTATTCGTTTCCCGTTTCGTATGCTCCTGAATCTATGAATATTCCTGCCGATAATCCCATGACGGAGGAAGGTGTGGAATTGGGACGGTATTTGTTTTACGATGGTCGGCTTGCCGGTCGCACCGCTGTTGATAGTCTTATGTCGTGTGCCACCTGCCACAAGCAATCACATTCGTTTGAATGTGGTATCGATCATCCAAAGTTTACGGGAGGAAAAACCTTTGGGTTGACGGAAATACCAACGCCTCATTATATGATGCCGCTGATAAATCTTGTGTGGATTAATGAGGGCTATATGTGGAATGGTTTTGTGAATGAAAATAATACACAATGTGGTGGAAAATACGGCGTTCCCAAATCAGAGGAATTTCATTGCCGTAACATAGAATCGTTTGTGTGGATGATGATCGTGGCTCCGCACGAGGGTAATGGTTCTATTGAGAAATCACTAGAATTGATACGGCAGGATTCCATATATCCACCGTTATTCAAAAAAGCCTTCGGAACGGAAGAAATCACAATCGACAGGGTAGGGAAAGCGGTGGCGCAGTTTGTTCGCTCATTGGTGTCGTTCAATTCCAAATTCGACCAATTTATGCGTGGCGAATATCAGCTGACAGAATCGGAGCGAAAAGGCTTTTATCTGTTCTCATCGGAAAGCGGTGATTGTTTTCATTGCCATGGCTCTCCAATATTGCCGCTGTGGACGACGAATTTATTCATGAATAATGCGAAGGATTCTATTTTTATTGATAGGAATGATTATTCGTATGTAACTGGAAATCCTGCCGATAAAGGAAAATACAGGGTTCCGACCTTGCGCAACGTTGAATTCACGGCACCCTATATGCACGATGGTAGATTCTCCACATTAGACGAAGTTTTGGAGTTCTACAATTCGGATTTGAAACGTTCTCCTTATGTCGATCCGTTGATGATAGGTGTGAACCATGGAGGCATGCATTTGTCGGAACAAGAATTGCAGGATTTAAAGGCGTTTTTGCTCACTTTGTCTGACACCAGTTTTCTCACCAATCCTGCCTATGCCAATCCATGTCCTGACAATCCATATTTTATACGGGATTAGTTTCGCGAAGAAAAATAATCTTTGCCATTTTCGTACAAATCAGCATCGTTTGTATTATATTTGCCCAACATTTCTTTGGGGTTGACTGGATTTGACGGGGAGTTTACAGGGAATGTAAGCATGTCGGGCAATGGGGTTTGTCCCGTAAAACCATACTCTAAAACAATAACTGGCGAAGAAAATTTTGCTCTTGCTGCCTAATCGAAGTATAGTAGATTCCGGCTTTACGCTATTCAAGGAATAGCGGCGAGACATCGCACAGAAGGCACGTCCTTAGTCGTCTGAGTCTGCGGTGCTGTAAATAAGGAATAGGAAAAACAAATCCTGTGAGTTTTTCCGAGATTTATTCAGGATACGGTGTCAATAGGGCGTTCGTTCTCAGTTGCCACCCGACAATCAAGAGCGGAATAAACATGTAGAAAGCATTTTCGGTACTTGTCCGGACCGGAGTTCGAATCTCCGCAGCTCCACATTGTAAGCCTTTCAGTTGATGAAAGGCTTTTTTGTTTCCGCTTGTGAATAGTTTGTTTAATTTATTTACCTAAAAACTCTGCTTGAATTAGTATTTATTGTATATTTGGTTTGAATAATTTTTAACTAAAAAAACTAATTTTATGGAAAATTTAATTTATGTAGTTCTTGTGGCTTCGTTGGTTGCACTGGGATTTGCATTTGTGTTTTATCGCCAAATGCTGAAAGAATCCGAAGGAACCGACTTGATGAAAAAAATTGCGGAACACGTCCGTAAAGGTGCTATGGCGTACCTCAAACAGCAGTACAAAGTGGTGATTATCGTGTTCATCGTGCTTGCTGTCATTTTCTCCGTTATGGCGTTTTTCGGCCTGCAAAACAGTTGGGTGCCGTTCGCTTTCTTGACGGGTGGTTTCTTCTCGGGCTTGGCTGGTTTCTTCGGCATGAAGACTGCTACTTATGCTTCGGCACGTACTGCCAATGCGGCTCGTCAGACGTTGAACAGCGGTTTGCAAGTAGCATTCCGTTCGGGTGCGGTGATGGGTTTGACTGTTGTTGGTCTTGCGTTGCTCGACGTTTCGGTGTGGTTCCTTATTCTTGACCACTTCATTCCAGCCGACAATCATTTGATTATTATTACGACGACAATGTTGACATTCGGTATGGGTGCGTCAACGCAGGCATTGTTCGCCCGTGTTGGTGGAGGTATCTATACCAAGGCTGCCGATGTCGGTGCCGACTTGGTTGGTAAAACTGAATACAACATTCCTGAAGATGACCCTCGTAACCCTGCAACTATCGCCGATAACGTAGGTGACAATGTGGGTGACGTTGCCGGTATGGGTGCCGATTTGTATGAATCATACGCTGGCTCTATTTTGGCTACTATGGCTTTGGGTGCTTCCGCGTTCGCTACTTCGGCAGTAGAAGGAATGCAGTTGCGTGCCGTACTTGCTCCTTCGTTGATTGCCGCTGTGGGTGTGGCATTGTCAATCTTGGGTATTTTCTTGGTAAAGACTAAGGAAGACGCTGGTATGAAACAGTTGTTGGCTGCATTGAGCCGTGGAACGAACACTGCGGCAGTTTTGATTGCCGTTGCCGCTTTTGCGATTTTCGCATGGTTGTTTGGCACAGAAACAAATCAATGGTGGCAAATTTCATTGTCGGTTGTCGTTGGTTTGTTTGCTGGCGTTATTATTGGTAAAGCAACGGAATACTATACGTCGCAAAGTTATCGTCCTACACAAAAAGTTTCGGAAAGTTCACAGACGGGTCCTGCAACGGTTATCATTTCTGGTCTCGGACTTGGTATGCTTTCAACGGCAATTCCAGTGGTGACGGTAGGTTGCGCAATCATTCTTTCGTACTTGTGTGCAAATGGTTTCCATGTTGAATTTACTCCTGAAAACTTGAGTATGGGATTGTACGGAATCGGTATTGCCGCAGTTGGTATGCTTTCTACGTTGGGTATCACACTTGCTACCGACGCGTATGGTCCAATTGCCGACAATGCTGGTGGTAATGCCGAAATGAGTGGTCTTGAACCAGAAGTTCGTAAACGTACCGATGCCCTTGATGCTCTTGGTAACACAACAGCAGCAACAGGTAAAGGTTTTGCTATTGGTTCTGCCGCACTTACGGCTTTGGCTTTGTTGGCTTCATATGTTGAAGAAATCAAGATGGCTTTGATTCGTCTTGGCGAAACGCTTCCGAATGGTGTGGATGCCGCACAGGCAACGTTGGTTGATTTTATGAACGCATACAATGTAAACTTGATGAACCCGATTGTGTTGGTTGGTGTGTTTATTGGAGCTATGATGGCATTCGTGTTCTGTGGATTGACCATGAACGCTGTTGGTCGTGCCGCACAAAAAATGGTTGAGGAAGTTCGCCGTCAGTTCCGTGAAATAGCAGGAATACTTGAAGGCAAGGCCGATCCAGATTATGCTCGTTGTGTGGCAATTTCAACCAAAGGTGCACAACGTGAAATGATGTTGCCTGCGTTGATGGCAATCATCGTCCCAATCGTTACAGGTGTGATTCTAGGCGTTGCCGGCGTGCTTGGCTTGCTTATCGGCGGTTTGAGCAGTGGTTTCGTGTTGGCTGTGTTCATGGCAAATGCCGGTGGTGCATGGGACAATGCGAAGAAATATGTGGAAGAAGGTAATTTCGGCGGAAAAGGTTCTGATTGTCATAAGGCAACCGTTGTGGGCGATACTGTTGGGGATCCGTTCAAAGACACGTCAGGTCCAAGTTTGAACATCCTTATCAAATTGATGAGCATGGTTTCAATCGTAATGGCCGGTTTGACGGTGACATTCACATTATTCTAAGAGATACTTTTGTCTAGTCCTAAATAAGCGTTACAGTTTTATTAGACAAAAATAGTTATTTTTTAATCACCGTTGTTTAATTACAGCGGTGATTTGTTTTTATAATTTTTAATTGTTATCGCTTGTTGATTGTGCATCCATTCTGGAG
>JAFZOY010000112.1 GCA_017552705.1 Bacteroidales bacterium | reverse complement strand
ACGACCCGTAACAACGGTTCCACGACCAGTGATCGAGAATACGTCTTCAATCGGCATCAAGAACGGTTTGTCAACCGGGCGTTCCGGCATCGGGATGTATTCATCACATGCCTTCAACAACGCATCGATAGATTCTTTACCGAAACCATCGTTCTTGCCTTCCAATGCAGAAATCGCAGAACCACGGATGATTGGCACATTTTCACCGTCAAAGTCGTTTGCAGACAACAATTCACGGATTTCCATTTCGACCAATTCCAACAATTCTGGATCATTTGCCAAATCACATTTGTTCAAATAAACAACGATTTTTGGAATACCAACCTGACGTGCCAACAAGATGTGTTCACGTGTTTGTGGCATTGGACCATCAGTTGCAGCAACCACCAAGATAGCACCGTCCATCTGTGCAGCACCGGTAATCATGTTTTTAACATAGTCAGCGTGTCCTGGGCAGTCAACGTGAGCATAGTGACGATTTGCTGTTTCATATTCAACGTGAGCAGTGTTAATTGTTATACCACGTGCTTTTTCTTCTGGTGCATTATCGATTTGATCAACACCCTTTTGTGCGTCGATACCAACGCCATAGTAGTGAACAATTGCAGCTGTCAAAGTTGTTTTACCGTGGTCAACGTGACCAATAGTACCAATATTGACATGAGGTTTTGTTCTTACATACTTTTCTTTTGCCATGGTTTTCTCCTTAGGCTTGGTTGTTATTTTAAGTTTGTAATTGTTATTTTGTCATCTTTTTGATTACTTCGTCAGCAACATTTTGTGGCACTTCGTCATAATGCGACAATTCCATATATGGATTTGCACGCCCTTGAGACAAAGAACGTAATGTTTTGACATACCCGAACAAATTCGCCAGAGGGACAAACGCAGTAATTAACTGGCTGCCGAATCTGGTTTCGATACCATTGATTTGTCCGCGGCGACTGTTCAAATCGCCAATAATGTCACCGACGTATTCTTCCGGTGTGTTTACCGAAAGCTTCATAATCGGTTCCAATAATTTCGGTGCCGCTTTCTTCATCGCTTCGCGGAAGCAAGCACGCGCCGCAATTTCAAAGCACAACACATTAGAGTCAACTTCGTGATATTTACCATCTACTAATGTGGCTTTGAAATCCACTGTTGGATAGCCAATCAAAACACCTGTTTGTTGTGCTATCTTCAAACCTTTTTCTACACCCGGGATGTATTCTTTTGGAATCGCCCCACCAACAATCTTGTTTTCGAATTCATAGCCCTGACCTGGTTCCAATGGTTCAAATTGGATTTTAACCTGAGCATATTGACCAGAACCACCAGATTGTTTCTTGTGTGTATATTCTTCCAAAACTGGTTTGCGGAATGTTTCACGATATGCGATACGTGGTTCACCAACATTAACATCTACTTTGAATTCACGCAACAAACGATCAACCAAAATTTCCAAGTGCAATTCACCAACACCAGCCAAAATTGTTTGACCAGATTCTTCATCTACAGATACGCGGAAAGAAGGATCTTCTTTTGCCAACGCTTGCAAGCCCAAAGACATCTTTTCAATATCTGCTTTTGT
>JAFZOY010000111.1 GCA_017552705.1 Bacteroidales bacterium | reverse complement strand
TTGAACAAGTTGAAAAGCAACTAAAACGGTTCGAGACGGGTTTTGTGCCCCTGAACATAATTGCGCCAGCAACATTAGGACACGGCATAAAACAATTCACCGACGAAGAAATCGCAAGCTTCGCGAAATTGTACGACAAAAAGAAGAAACACAAATCTATACTGAAATTCATTCCTGCATCGGGCGCAGCTTCACGTATGTTCAAAATGCTGTTTACCCTTATGAACGAGTACGATGGCAGCGAAGAATCATACAATAAATTTTTCACCAAAAACGGGCTGCATTCTGCCAAAAACTTCATTCAGGAAATCACAAAATTCGCATTTTACGATGACCTGAAAGCGGCACTTGCAAAAGATAATCTTGATATAGACTCACTGATTCAAACCAAGAATTACCACCCTATTTTTGAATATCTGCTGACAGAAAAAGGGCTGAACTACGGCAATCTGCCGAAAGGCCTGCTCCTTTTCCACAAATACAGCAACGAAAACAGAACGCCTTTGGAGGAACATCTTGTGGAAGGCGCCACGTATGCAAAAGCACACAACAAAGACGTGTATCTGCATTTCACCGTTTCTCCCGAATATATGGACGGTTTTAAAAACAAAGTAGCGGAAGTCAAAGCGAAATATCAAGAAAAATATAACGCTAAATTCTACATAGACTACAGCTGCCAAAAGCCAACAACCGACACTATCGCTGTAAATCCCGACAACACACCGTTTCTCAACAGCGACGGCTCATTATTGTTCCGTCCAGCTGGACACGGGGCTCTTATCGAAAATCTCAATGAACTAAACTACGATATTATTTTCATAAAAAATATCGACAACATTGTTCCCGACGACTACAAAGAAGCAACAATACTTTACAAGAAAGCTCTTGCGGGAATCCTAATCAGTTATCAATCTGAGATTTTCAAACTGTATAAGAAAATTAAGAACTGCCGTCATCTATCCGACAAACGTTTCAACAAGGCAGTAGCATTTTTGGAAAACGAACTGAATTACATACTGCCCGAAGGTTTCTCGAATTGGGCACGAAACGATTGCAAGGATTTCATTATCGACATTCTGCATCGTCCAATTCGTGTGTGCGGCATGGTGAAAAACGAAGGCGAACCAGGCGGAGGACCATTCTTTGTGAAAGAAAACGATGGTTCGCAAACATTGCAAATCATTGAAAAGGCGCAAATTGACACGAAAGCCGATGGTCAGGAAGAAATTTTCAACTCATCGACGCACTTCAATCCAGTTGATTTAGTTTGTGGTGTGAAAGACTACGAAGACAAAAAATACGACCTCACAAAATTTGTTGACGAAGAAGCAGGAATCATTACCTCGAAGAGCAAAGACGGAAAGGAACTCAAGGCTCTTGAACTCCCCGGGCTATGGAATGGAGCAATGTCGAACTGGAACACGATTTTTGTGGAAGTCCCCTCTATCACATTCAATCCTGTAAAGGAAGTGAACGATTTATTACGAAAAGAACATCAACAAAGCAAATAACAAAATTTTAATACAATGAATTATCCATTATTATTTACTCCAGAGCGAGAAGCAAAGCCACGTAAAATCGGGCAAACAATGGTGATTGACAAAGGTTTAACTTGTGTGGAAGCCGAAGGAATGGCTCAAGATGCAGGCGACTTTATCGACTACGTGAAATTGGGTTTTGGAACAAGTTTAGTAACCAAAAACCTAAGAAAAAAAATAGACATCTATAAGAAAAACGGTATCACTCCGTACTTCGGAGGAACATTATTTGAACTGTTCATCATCAGAGGAATGTTCAACGAATACCAGAAATTCCTACAAGAATATGGCATTGACACCGCAGAAGTAAGCGATGGCTCAATGTACATGAAAACTGAGGATAAACTTCAATATATCAAAGAATTAAAGAAAAATTTCAATGTAATTTCCGAAGTCGGTTCCAAAGATGCAAGTGTTGAAATTCCAACTCCAAAATGGATTTCGATGATAAAAGCTGAATTGGAAGCTGGTTCACAAAAGGTAATCACCGAAGCTCGTGAAAGTGGCACAATCGGCATCTACAACGCCGACGGTTCCGCAAACAGAGAGTTAATCGACACGATTATCGCCAATGTTGACATCAACAAAATCATGTGGGAAGCTCCGCACAAACCACAACAAGCAATGTTTATAAAAATGTTGGGGGCAAATGTAAACTTAGGAAACATCGCGACCAACGAGGTAATTGCGTTGGAAGCACTGAGAATGGGATTCCGCGGTGATACATTCTTCCAGTTCCTTCCCGATAATCTGAAACAAAAATAAAAGATTACGATAGATTTCATAGGCGACATACTCTGTGTGCCGCCTTTTTTATTTCTTCCATTGTTGGTCACGAATCTGGTAGATTCGTTCTATAATATCGACAACTTTCAGTCCATCAAGCACATTGGTTGTAATCGGACCATTTTCTTGTAGTTTTTCCACAACTTCTTGAATCAAACACCGATGATTTTGCATAGGATCATAGGCATTCCGTGCAATTTCCGGCAAGACATAGTCTTTAATATGGCAGTATTCCACCGTATTCATATATTGTCCTGAAACCTTCACCGTTCCCTTTTCTCCAATAATCACAATACTGCTTTCAAGGTTTTTATTCCATACCGAGGTCGAATAGTTCAGGCTCCCCATCCCTCCATTCACAAAATCGAACGTAACAACGCCACTGTCTTCAAACTCCGTGAACGATTGATGCGAAAAATTGTGGAAATTTCCACGAATGTTTATTATATCTCCAAACAACCAATTCATAACATCCACGAAATGAGAAAATTGCGTAAACAACGTTCCTCCATCTAACTCAGCGGAGCCATGCCAATTTCCTTTGGTATAATAGCGTTCGTCGCGATTCCAGAAGCAGTTCAGCTGCACCATATAAATATCGCCCAGCCGATGTTCAGCCATAAGTTGTTTCAACCACACCGACGGCGGAGAATATCGGTTTTGCATAACGCAAAACACATTTCGGGAAACTTCATTGGCAGTGGTAACAATTTGTTCCGCCTCAGATTTTGTCAATGCCATCGGTTTTTCTATAACCACATGACCCCCTTTTTTCAAGGCTTGTATGGCATATTTCGCATGAAATCCATTTGGTGCACAGATATTCACCACATCTATCGGCACATTTGATTCAAGCATTTCGTCAATGGAATGGAAAAACGAAACGCCAAAATCATCAATTCCCAACGATTCGAGCGAACGTACATCGCACAAGGCGACAAGTTCCGCATCGGGATTGTTTTGAATCACCTCGACATGACGTTTTCCAATATGTC
The DNA here is from genome assembly GCA_017552705.1 of Bacteroidales bacterium. Classification (GTDB taxonomy): domain Bacteria; phylum Bacteroidota; class Bacteroidia; order Bacteroidales; family UBA1715; genus UBA1715. The sequence continues at coordinate 21,587 of JAFZOY010000111.1, read as the reverse complement.
CCAGTCCAACTACCGCAAACCGAATCATACGCCTATTTTATTTCATACACAGTTCCATTGCGTAACTCATACATTTGCCCTGTTTCCGGACATACAGCACGATTTTGGGCATCAAAACAAAGTTTGTTGCCATTTGCGCTCACCCAGCCGATTTGTCGGGCAGGATTGCCCACAACAAGCGCATACGGTTTCACAGGTTTAGTAATCACCGCCCCCGCGCCAATCATCGCATATTCCCCTATTTCGTTTCCACACACTATCGTTGCATTTGCGCCAATCGAAGCCCCACGACGAACTACTGTTTGTTTGAACTCAGCCTTTCGATTCACGTGACTCCGCGGATTCAACACATTGGTAAAGACCACCGAAGGCCCGAGAAACACATCGTCTTCGCAAATCACGCCCGTATAAACCGAAACATTATTCTGAATCTTAACATTCCGACCAAGCACCACATTGGGAGAAATCACAACATTCTGCCCGATATTACACATCTTGCCTATGGAACAACCGCCCATAATATGGGAAAAATGCCAGATTTTGGTTCCTTCACCTATAACACATCCGTCGTCGATTACGGCAGTTTGATGGGCAAAATATGACAAATTCTCCATTGTTTTATTTTTTACAAGTTTTTACAAGCGACACTACACTTTCCGCGATATACTGCAATTGTCCTTCGTCGAGTTCCGTATGCATCGGCAACGAAATTACTGTTTTCGCAAGTTGCTCTGCCACAGGGAAATCACCGACTTTGTATTGTCCGTTGCAATACGCTTTCTGCAAATGTAACGGAATTGGATAGTAAATCATAGTAGGAATGCCTTTTTCTTCCAATTTTAACCGTAATAAATCGCGGTCAACAGATTCGTCGAGTTTGAGTGTGTATTGATGATACACATGCGTTGAATGTGGATTTTGGGCAGGAACAGCCACTAATTCACACGATGAAAATACACTATCGTAATATGCGGCAGCAGCTTGTCGACTCCGTATATATGAATCGAGATAGTTCAGTTTCACATCAAGCACAGCAGCCTGAATCGCATCAAGACGGGAATTTACACCAATTCTATCGTGGTGGTAGCGAACACGCATACCATGGTTTGCAATACAACGGATTTCGTCGGCCAAAGCATCGTCGTTCGTAAACACCGCACCACCGTCGCCAAAGCAACCAAGATTTTTCGACGGGAAAAACGAAGTACAGCCAACTGTTCCCATACATCCCGATTTAATCCGACGGCCATCGGAGAACAAATATTCCGCCCCGATTGACTGACAGGCATCTTCCACCACGTATATTTTATGGGATTTCGCAATTTGCAGAATAGATTCCATTTCAGCATTTTGCCCAAACAAATGCACCGGCATAATCACCTTTGTGCGAGACGTTATAGCTTTTTCAACCGCACTAGGGGAAATACAAAACGTATCGGGCTCCACATCAACGAAAACGGGCGTAAGTCCCAACAAGGCAACGACTTCCGCCGCTGCGACAAACGTAAACGAGGGCAGAATAACCTCGTCGCCCTTTTTCAAATCCAACACCATCAACGAAATCAGCAAAGCATCGGTTCCATTACCGACAGGAATCACATTTCTTACACCAAGATATTGTTCCAAATGGTGCTGGAAATCCAAAACAGTTCCTCCTTTCACAAACACCGACGAATCAATCACAGCCTGTATGCCACGATTGATTTCATCCTTTATCTGTTCGTATTGACTTTGCAAGTCAACCATTTGGATTTTTTTCATCGGCTTCAATTTTTCTTATGTGTAAAATAAGAGTCTGCTACCACTCAATCGTGGCATCTTCCGTAGCATACATATAATATGCCTGTCCAGCCTCAAGAGTTTCCACAGCGGTGTTGTCCAGAGATTTAACTTCGGTTACTTGTGCAGGAAGTTCCGAAACAGACTTGCCATTTTTGTTTGCCACGCCAACCAAATTCCAACCTGCATGTAACTGCGTTGTATATTGCTCAAGCGGAACGCCATCCACAGTCAATATCTCAGCTTTGTTAAGATAAATAAGGTATCCTTCCCCAGCCTGTATTGACGACAAACTCTGCAAGTTCTTGTCGTTCATCGTATAATAGAAACCAGCGAGATTTTTAATAATTGAAAAATCCACCTGCATAACCGACATAACATTTTTATCGATAGGTTCAACATACAACGAAATCAAATTCCAACCTTTTCGCAATGTAATCGTCTGTCTTTCAGTATTTTTAACAACTGAAACTGTAATTTCAACCAATTCGCTCTCACAGCCCAAAATAGTTTGCGAAGCATAATAAATCGTTTCACCAACTTCGTTGGTTCTCGGTATAGGAGCTTCGCTCAACAAGATTTTCTTGGAATCGTACCATTGAACATTCTCTCCTTCTGCAACCAATGTATTTGCCGCTTCACCAACAGTATATGACAAATCCGTTTGAGTTGTCGGTGGTTCTGTTCCAATCGTTGTAAACGTATTGGAAATAAAATCGGAATAATTTCCAGCCGCATCAAACGCACGGACTTTCACAAGATAATCGGTTTGGCAAGTCAGATTTTTCAAAGTAAACGAAGTTTCTGTTGTCGTTTGTTTCTCATCGCCAACATATACTTCATATCCTGTAACTGCAACATTGTCTGTCGCTTCCGACCATTCTACCGTCATTGCATTCTGAACAATGTTTTTGGCTGTCAAATCGCCTGACAAGACAGGACTTTCGGTGTCGGTTTCGCTACCCGAAGTCACACCATATATCACACCACGTCCGACCGTACTCATAAACACGGTTCCATACACAGCCATATCACCGACCACAAACTGTCCATTTCCTGGACCGCCAAACTGGTGCATATCATCGTTGATGCGCACCCACGATTGACCTTCGTCGGTACTGCGGAACAAACCAGTTACCCCATTGATTGTTCCCCAAATAAAGACTGTAGGGAATGTTTTTCCGTCCGCAGCCTTTCCAAAACCAACCGCTTCACACATCGATATTCCAGAAAGTTTAGAAAACGAGGTAGCGGAATTTGTGGAACGATACAATCCATTTGAACCACATGGAGCCCACACATCGCCCTCCTTATCTGGAACAGTGCGGATTTTAAAATACGAAGACGCACCTACCGACCCTTTTGCGGAAAAGTTTTTTCCTCCGTCGGTTGAAACATATATCGTAGAGCCATTTGAGACATAGAATGTATTTGGATTTTTTCCGTCGGCGACAGGATATGCGCCATCAACCGAAACGCCATTGGATTTCGTCCATGTTGAACCACGATTGGTTGAATAATACATCGTATTCGACGTGTTATCGTACGAACCCCACGAAGTTTTGGAATTAGGACAATGCAGAATCACACTTCCATCGGCAGAAACAGCCACATGTCCACTTCCCTCATTACCAGAAGCGCAGAAGTTCCACGTTTTACCTTTATCGGTGGAATATTGCACATACGGGCTGGAACTACCTGTACGGACAACCAACGAGCCATCTACGGCCGCAGCAACACCATGCGTGGTTCCCATTTCTGGAGTATGGACAGTCAACGGATATTCATCATAGGAACTTTCAACCGCCGAATACAAACCGCCATCATAATCGCCAACAACAGTTATCACCTGCCCCGTTGATAAACTTACAATATCCAAAGGAACAGTTTCCTCAATACCCATCACCATAAACTTCAGGTCAATGTTGGTTGTATTGAGGTTTTCTGTCATAAACAAACCATTTCCCGAAATGAAAAAACATCTTTTGGAATTGAACGGATCCAATGTTGCGCAACCTGTCCAGTGCATTGCGTGGTCGCGAACCCACGGAACCGAATTTGCGTCAAGTTTCACTTTACAACTACCAAACATCTGTGTCCACGAACCACCTAAATCTTCGCTCACAAAAATTTCATCGCCATAGGAGTCATTCTGCCAATCACAAACGCCGTCCCATGCCTGCATTCTATAGCATCCGACCGACGTGACCACAATTCGGTTTCCGACGATTGAAATTCCGCCGTAGTTATAATCCGACGTTGTTTTTGATGGTGAAATATCAGTCCACGAACCAGAATATTTATATACAAACCCACCTGCCGTACCTATGCCAGGTCCAGCTCCATTTGCATACGTCACATACAGCGTTCCATTCGCTATAGCGCAACGATGCGGAATGAACTGTGTCGGTTGTCCTGAAATGGCCGTCCACGAACCGCCACCATTCGTTGACACATATATGGAATTACCCGTTTGCGCCGTACCGACGTAGATTTTTTGAGTCACACCATTCGAAACGGAAGATGATTCATCGAATTGCACGAAATTGATACCAACGCCGTTACTCGTTGAAGTCACTGGAAAAGAAACCGAATTCCACGACAAACCGCCATCGGTTGACTTAAACAATCCAGCAGAGCGGGAACCGCAATAAATCACATTGCTATTATGCGGGTCAACCGCAAGCCGTTCTCCCATCTGACGGCCATCGCCGTTACCATGAGCCTTGAACTTCGATGTCACATCAACGATACGAAACGACTCGCCATAGTCATCGGAAATCATTATAACCGTTTTTCCGCCGCTGAAATAACTGATGCCCGCCAACACGTACAACATCTCGGGCTTTTGTGGATCAAGAGCTATACTTTCTATGCCATATAAGCCTTTATCGTCTTCCGAAATCCAATCGGTAAGCGGTTTCCACGACTGTGAATCCTCAATCCAACGATACAAACCACCGACATCAGTACGGGCATAAAAAAGATTGTGTTCGGTAGGATGCGCCACCACACCCGAAACAAATCCACCACCACCCAATGGCAAACTTCCCCACTCATACACCTCTTCCGCACGCAGCATAGTTGCCAGACATGCGAAAAATAACACAATACACCGTTTCCATTGTCTCATACCCGTCAACGACTTTATTTCAACAAAACTTTTATAACCTTACGTTCGTCACCAGTTGTCACAATCACGAAGTATGTACCCTTAACAGAGCCGGTCAAATCAAATTCTCGTTCATATTCACCAAATACTGAAACAGTTTCAGAGAACACTCTTCGACCTGACAGAGTATAAATATCTATCATACAATCTTTAGGCGTCTCGGTTTCAAACGAAACAGTAAATACACCGCTTGTCGGATTTGGATATGCAATCACATCAGAAAGAGTTGTTTCAGAGATAGAGTCTCCTATATCTTGCTTACCTTTCAACGTGAAAATGATTTGATTTGTTTCAGCCTCGGCACCTTTCACATCGCGGGCTTTAATCAAAATAATCTGCATTCCCATTTGACCCTTTGGATCCTTGATTGAGAATGTCGCATTACCGCTACCATCGATTTCACACGCAATGTTACTACCATTTTCATCAACCGACCATATTATTTTATCCTTTTCAGTATCAAAATAATAGTCATTCAAATTAATTGTAACTGGATTCTCCGATGACAATTCCTGTGCAGGAATTGGTTGAGAGAATGGAGCCGTGTTAACCACAGGTTCAGCAACCACACAAACAACTTCGCATTTTGCACCGCTCGATGCTGTTGCTGTGATAATAGCTTTACCGAAGCCATTTGCTACAAGCAAACATTGTGTATTATTTTTCCACAGACCATCAATATTAACCACCGATGGATCGGATGTTGTCCAGCTAATAGCACTCGTTTCAGCATCTTCTGGATGAACCGTAATGGTGATTGCATCCATCTTTCCTGTTGTTGTAAAGTGGATTGTATCAACCGAGGCAGTGATTGTTTTTATTGGTTCATCAATAACTGTCACCTTGCATTTTGCATAAATCGAAGTGCGTTCCGTTGAGCGTACAAATACATTCGCAGTACCTTTTGCCAAACCAGTAACCACACCTGATTTAGATACCGAAATTATGTTCGGATCGTCAGTTGACCATTGTACCGTTCTGCAAGATGCATCAAGAGGCATAACCTGGGCGTTCAAAGTTTTTTGATCGTTCAATACCAATTCTATTTCACTTTCACTCAAAACAATAGAAGATGCGTGAATTGGATTTACCACAACAGTCATTGTTGCGGTTGCTTCCGTATTCGATACAGAACGAGCCATAACTGTAATCGTACCAGCGACCTTACCTGTTAAGATGCCTGTACGACTATCAATTGTCGCAACTATCGTCGATTCATCTTCATAATCAGCCTTTTGACTAACCACAGACCAAACCAAAGCTTTGTTTGTGGCAGTCGTTGGATTGAAAATTATTTGTTCCGACAAATTAATTGCCTCGTTAATGTTGATATTCTTTGACTTACTATTTGGACGAATGCTTGTCACAGAAATCGCATTTCTCGAAACAGTTACCGTAGCCTGTCCCGTCACGCCGTTTTTCGCCGTTGCATAAACGATTGTCGTACCTTCATTTTCACCCGTGATTTTTCCACTTGTAGGATCAATGGTAGCGATAGTTTCATCGGCAACCGACCACGTAAGCGTTTTATCTGTTGCATCGGTAGGTTCAATACTTGCACTCAAAGTTTGGTATTCCATCACAGCAAGCGACACATCGCTAATCGTAATTGTTTGAACATCAACAGCTTTAACCTCAACCGTACATGAACCAATAGTATTACCAGATTTTGCTGTAATTGTAGCCGTACCAATTGATTTTGCCGAGACACTACCATATTGGCTAACCGACGCAACTGCAGGATTTGATGATTCCCATACAACAGATTTGTTGGTTGCGTTTGTCGGATATATTTCGGCAGTAAGAGTTTGGTATCTACCAAGTTGCATAACAAGATCCGAAGGTTTGATTGTTATAGTTTCAACAGGAATTACGTGAACTGTCACGTACACTGTACAGGATGCCTGTAACCCGTTTGCAGTTTTGGCAGTGATAACCACATACTCATCTTCATCGGTTAACGCATTAGCAGTGATTTTTCCTGTTGTTTTATCAACCGAAACTTTCGATGGATCTGACGAGGTCCATTCTACGGATTTGTCAGTTGTTTTTTCAGGCAGAACTGTTGCCACTAAAATTTGTTGTTCTTTTACCTGCAATGTTACTGACTCTGGATTAACTGAAACAGACGTTGCCATCATCGGATTCACAGTCACAGGAACCACTGCAGGGGTGTTTTTACCAATCTTTACACTAATATTCGTATTTCCTGCAGCAACACCAGAAACAACGCCATTCGATACAGTAGCAATATTTTCATTTTCCGAACGCCATGTAATAGTTGTATCAGTTGCATTGAGTGGCAACCACGATGCAACAAGTCGTTCCGATTTGTCAATGTCAACCGTAACGGATTCCGGAGAAATCGTCAACGAAGTTGGTTGGATATGCGAAACCGTAACAACACATGCAACAGAAATAGAACCTGCTGTTGCTTTTATTTCGCATGAGCCAACTCCTACAGCCTCTACATTACCATCATCGTCAACCGTTGCTATATCAGGTTTTGTTGACGACCATGAAATTGATTTGTCTGTGGCATCTTGATTAACCGTTGCCGTCAATTGAGTAGTTTCATGCAATTCCAAATTCGCAGTTGTCTTATTCAATTCTATACTTGTTACCGGAACAGCTGAAACAACAATTATACATGATGCCGATTCATTATTGTGTGCGATTGCCTTTATTGTTACAGTACCTTCTTTCAACAACGAAACAACACCATTCTCAACAGTTGCGATAGATATATCCGAAGATGTCCATCTTAACGATTTATCGCTTGCATCGTCAGGATACACAATTGCATGCAAAACACATTCTGCATTTATTGCTTTTTTAATCGAAGTACCTTCCTCTATTTCAACAGAAGAAACAGGAACAATATCCTTCACAACTTCCACTTCAATTTCCTTCTCAAATGTTGAGAATCCATCGGAAACAACCACTTGGATTGTTGTGGTTCCTATAGCCTGAGGAGTAATAACGCCGTCGGTAACTGTGACATAAGCAGAATTTTGTACATTGTATTCAACCGAAGCTACACACGCGTTCATCGGTTCTACAATATAATTAATTTGTTGCGATGATGATTTTTCTATCACAATTCTTTCGGTCTCAAGCGACAAAGCTGTGATTCGGTTCGGGCAGCCTGTCATTGCGACATTGATTGTAGCCTCTTTTACGTTTCCATAAGTGTCGGTAACAGCCACTGTAACAGTTACATCAGCCGCTCCATATTCAAGGTTATTCGTAAGAACACCATTCGAAATTGTTGCATTTTCGTTATTAGTACTCCAGACAATAGATTTCATCTCTGCGTTAAGTGGATCTTTCACAAGCAACTCAGCCAAATCAACTGTCTTACCCTGCGCCACGTTCACCGTTGTTTCGCTGAACGATACAGAACTTAATTCAGGATATTTAACCGTTACCGCAACATCATCGGTTTTTCCATTTACCGACGAAGCAGTAATTGTAACATCGCCAGGGCTTAGTGCATGAATTTCACCACTAGTCAAACCTACGGTAGCAATCGATTCATTAGAAGATTTCCAAGTCACCGATTGATTTGAAGCATCATCAGGAAGAACTTCCACATCTACCTTTTGTGTATCACCAACATTCATTGTCAGTGTTTTTGGCGACACAGTAACGCTTAACACTGGAATTGTTGTTTCAACCACACTTACAGAAGCCACAGCTGTCATACCATTTTTCGTTGTTGCCACAATAGAAGTGCTTCCCACTCCCACAGCAACAATCGTATCACCAACCATGCGAGCAACAGATTCGTCGTTAGATGACCATGTCAACCTTTTATCTGTTGTGTTTTCAGGGTTGAAAATCACAGATACTTTTTGTTTTTCGTCCACATTCAAAATCACTTCGGCTGGTTCCAATGCAATGCTGATTGCTGTAACAGGAAGAATTTGAATTGTACACGAGCCATAAATCTGTGTATTTGCAACCGATGTAGCGATAACCCGAACAGAACCTTCGGCATGACCAGTAACTACACCTTTCGAAGTAACTGTAGCAATTTCCTCATTGTCTGTTGACCATTCTATTTCCGTATCTTCAGCGTCAAACGGCAATATTTCGGCTGTAACTTGCTGAGTTTTGCCAACATTCATACGGGCGACTTCCGCACTCACAATAATATCAGAAATTTCTTTCTTCTTAACTGTGATTTCGCATTCAGCATACGAATCAGCGTCCTGTGCTGCTGTAGCGCGAACGATAGCAGTTCCATACCCCATCGGCACAACTACACCATTTTGAACTTTCACAACAGACTCTTTCGACGACGACCAGTTGATTTTCTTATCACACGGATTTGGAGTAAGAATTTCAGCGGTTAGCGTAAGTTCACTCGACATATACATAGTGTCTTTAGTAGAACTCAACGCAATATCAAGTGCACCTGACGAACAATCTCTTGAAACAACGACCTCGCAACTTGCCGATGTTGTGCCGTTTCCGCTTGTAGTCGCTGTGATTATAGCCGTACCAGCAGCAACAGCGTGAAGTTTACCATCATTTGAAACAGTAACAAAAGATTCATTCGATGACGACCAAGAAACCTCTTTACCTTGAGTACATTCATCATCAGGTGTAATAGTTGCTATCAAATCAAAGTCTTCGTCTTCCAACAAGTCAACTTTTGATTTATTCAAACTCAACTCAATATCGCCAGAACAATCCTTCGATACATATACCGTGCAAACAGCAGTATGAGGATTATATCCATCGTGCGCCGTAATAGTAATAACAGTTGAACCAGAAGTTGATTGCGAAGCGGTAATCAAACCAGCGGTAGAAATTGTTGCCACATCAGGATTTGAACTTGAGTATGACACCGATTTCAAACAAGCGTTTTCTGGATACAAAGAATAAGTAAGTTGTTTTGTCTCACCATAATAAACTGGAATAGAATCGCTTTCCGCAGAAACCAATGTGATTTTTGTAGGACAACCATTCAACACAACATCCATATCTTTTGTAAACACATTATTGTTTTTATCAGTAACTTCAACAGTCACCACAACTGTTTCCTGACCGTATGTCAGTTGATTTTTCAACACGCCGATACCACTAATCGAAGCATATGTTCTATTAGATACCAACCAGTTGATTGATTCCTTCGTTGCATCTTCCGGCTGAATCACTAAATAGCTTGCGATATTTGCCTGCTCGCCTTCAGCCAATTCTATTGAACTTTGCGTGAACGAAACTGATTGTACAGGAATTTTCAATTCATCAACCATGTATGTTATTGAAACTGTTGAGCTTTCCCCTTCCGCATCAGTTGCGCTCACTTTTACAATCTCAGAACCAATCCATTCTGCATCTTTTGGTGCAACAATCAATATTCCACCTTCGAGCGATACATCGAAATTTTCAACATTATTTTCGAGATTCAGAACCAAATCTTCAACATCAGTCTGATCGTCGGACAATTTCGAACGAAGATTGATATTGTCGAACGAGCCACCTTGGGAAATTTCCTGTACTGGAATTTCTGCCCATACAGGAGCTTGGTTGATAGTGATTTCAACATCTTGTCCCAAACGCAATTCGTCAATTTTGATGGTTCCGTTAGTTGCAGTTGCGGAACCTTTGTCGAAATAAATATTCATTCCATACACATTCGATGCATCAATGTTGCCCAAATATTGCGTGAAGTCAAATATATATGTAACCATTTCGTTTCCTGCCTCGCACGCAACAGGAGCAATGCTCGACGAAGTTTTCTTACCCGTTGCGTCGAACAATTCCACGAATAAGTTCGTAGCAACCGTTGATTTCATCTTCACCGATGCAAACGGATAATTCGTCAAATCAAGGATTTTTGTCGCCGATTCCAATACATTATATGTAATAGCATCCGACGAAGCTGATGTTCTGTTATACGCAACAGCAATATCGCCACCATTGTAGTTCAATTCATACACATTCGACGAGCTATGCCAACCTTTCATTGCAGGTTGAATAACCAAATCAGTATGACCTTCAACAACTTCTGGAGTCAATTCCAATTGGATAGCATATTCGTTAATCACAGTCATATCCTGCGAAATCACACTCACGTGTGCAATGCCGTTCAAATCAGATGCTTGCGCAATTTCAAGCGTTGCTGTTTCGTCGGAAACCGAAGCGGAAATAGTTGGAATTGTTTCCGTTCCTGCAGGTAAAATCAACGTATATTCGTGAACATCTTTGTTGAATGGCGACGACAATGTTCCTATATTTGACGACAATGTAGCCAAATCAGCATTATTCGACAATACCACAACTTGTGATTGTCCCGTTGCAACCTTTGGACCGATTACCAAATCATCTATATATGCAGCTTTTTTACGTTCCTTTTTGCTATCGTTTGGTGCATACAAACCGATTCTCAACGCAACAATAGCAGATTTCGTAATAAAACTTGCAGAACCAAAATCAACCGAGCGGGATTTTGTATCTGGATTTATTTCACCACTCATATAGTTTGAAACATTTCCATACGCATCAACAAGTGCCATACTGAAATTGATGTATTGGTTCGATACTCTAATACCGTTCACCGTAGTTCCATCGTTAGGTACAGAAAGCGACATCGAAACATTTAATGCGGCAGAACCATCGAGCACGTAACCTGTTGGCAAGTGATATTCCACATACCCATACTCTACATCAGTTTCCTTTTCATTCAGCGCAACTGCCAAATCGGTATTCGCAGGTTGACCAAATCCACCCTGAGTAGTGTGTTCAGCAATTATATGTATGTCGTTGTTTGTTGACAGATTTCCTATACCATTTGAAAAATCATCAGACCATTCTGTCACAATGTTTTGGGAACTTGACATTGTGTACGTAAGTTCATATTGTTTTGTAGAACCATCTTCAGCGGTAACTGTAATCACAGTTGCTTCGGAAGCTGTTTCAGCATAATCCACTTCAACCATTGCATTTGGATTGCTTGGAATAGCAGTAATGTAAGGAACATACGCCGTTGACAAATTCACCACATAATTTTCTGTTTCAGGATCGAAAGCAGGCGTCATTGTTCCACCTGCCGAAACCAACGATGCCAACGTAGCATCAGGCGATGCAGCAATCTTGAACGATACTTTATACACTTCGCTATTGTATCCATTTGCCGAAATCACCTTAATCACAGCGATATCGTTCAATGATTTTGCCTGAGTGATTGTAACCGTAGCCCTATCGTGAACAGTTGTAGCCGAAATCACAGTAACATCGGTTGTTCCAGCAGGTACTGCGCACTCGTAGTTCAAAATTGCAGTTGAAAGCACTGGCAAAATCGTTCCAGCCGACGAAGTAAGCGTCTTGAGCGCAACACTTGAGTTAAATGACTGGTTCTTAGCACCATACGTTGGAGACATTGTTTCCCAATTGTCCGCCAATTCAGGATAACGGCCATAAGAAATATTTGCTGTCTGAGCATCGAACGAAACTTGGTCGATAATCACCAAACCTTCTTCGGTAAGTTGTGAAAGCACAACATCTTCGCCGTTTACAGCATCAAGGCTGAAATCCAAGTGATTTTCACCCAATTCAGGTTTTCCGTCAGCCCACAACACAAGCCATTTTCCAGCCTGAACTGTTGTCAATTTAGAGTTTGTGGTCGGAATCTTATAGCGAAGCGGTGTTCCCAACGAATCGCTTATGTACAAGCCTCCCAAATCAATCGGCGACGAAGTTCCATTGTATATTTCGATATAATCGCTATATGCACCAGATTCGTCGGTGGTAACAGACGTGTTCAACGCAAGAACTTCGTTGATTGTCACACCAGTAACACGTTCCACAACCGAAGAACTTCTATTTGCTTCACCTGGAGTTGGATTCAACAAATAAATAAAATCAGACGAAACCGACGGATAACGTCCCAACGAAACATCTTCAGCTTGGTCGGTATATGAAATTTGGTCGATGATATAATTTTCAGAGCCACGCAACTGTACAATTGCGATGTCGCCTTTTTCAGCATTCAGTTTAAAATCCACATGGTTTGGATTGATTGCTGTTTGTTTATCACACCATATAACATAGTATCCTTTTGCAGGAATCGTTGTTTTTTCAGACTCCCCTTTCGGAATCATATACATGGTTGGGTTATTCAAGTTATTCGTAACAAACAAGCCACCCAAATCAATAGCGGAATTTGTCGAGTTATAAATTTCGAACCAGTCTGCATACGTTCCTGTTTCCTCCATCACAGTTGTTTGGTTCTTAGCCATAAATTCGGTAATCACCAAGCCGTCAATATCAGTTCCAGAAACGATTCTATTTGATGCGCCAGGCGTTGTTTTCGTGAAAATTGTCAAATCCGAATAGCCATCAGGATAACGGCCATACGACACATCGGAATTCTGTTTTTCATAGTGGATGCTATCAAGCACAGTTACAGCGCCATTATTTGATTTTTGCGACAAAATTACCACGCCGCCAGCCTTGTCTAATTTAAACGGAAGATGAAGGGCACCTTCCATATAATCATTGTCAGCATAGAATCTTACGAAACCTTTCGATGCAATTGCAGTGGAATCCAACTGTGTATATGGAATTTGATACATGGTAAGATTTGTGCGGTCGTCAGATAGATACAAACCAGCCAAATTCACATCCGTCGAGCCATCATTATAAATTTCGATCCAATCTTCGTGTTTGCCAATTGGAGAAACTATATCAGTTGTATTAGCCGCCAAAAATTCATTGATATACAGATTTCTTTCCGTTGAGCGGTTTTCAAATACAGCCTTAATAGTATAATCTCCTGTTATCGTGAGTTTGTATTCTTGGTCGGTAGAAACATTTTGTCCGTTGCCCGTCTGCCAAGCCACAAATTTGTAGCCATCTTTCGGAATCGCCGTCAAGCGAATTGGAGTGCTTTTATATTGCGAACCAGAATATCCTGCCGTAACATTCAAACCGCACAATTGAACAGAACCTTGCGACGATGTAAAGTTTACTGTAAGTTTTGCGGCACCTTTGTCGCCGTATCTTGAATTAAGGAATCCCCTCATATTCGAAACACGTTCCTCCGCAAAAGATTTTACACTTGAAGCACCCAACCCACTATATCGTGCAGTCTCGCTTCGTTGCCATTTCGAGTCACTAATAGAACGTTCGTTCGAAATAGTATTTTCTATGTTATTAATAATATCCTTACTTCTATTATATTCATACACAGTGTTCAACATATAATAGAAACGTTGGATGAATTCACTCTTGAAGTCATCGTTTTTCATCATATAATCGAACAACACAACTGGTGCATATTTTTTCTTGCTATCAAAATTACTGAATGGATTATCGTAGGCCTTACCACCCCACAACCCATATCCGAAATCAGCATCGTACCAAGGAAAACGGAATTTACCATTTTCGGTACGGGGACGCCACAAACGCATGTTGTTGTCTGGCCAGTCGGTATTTTGGCTGAACAATTGGGCAATATAATAGTTAATCATATTGTCAACGTCGATGTAGTGGTTCTTTACATAATTATAATTATCGGCATCGGCCATTGAATTCTGTTTCAAATAGACCATCATTTCTTCATACCGAATTGAATCACCTTCCGATGCGTTGAAAGAATTTTTTTCCTTGTTAATCTTTAGCAAATCAATATTGCCTTCATCTACATAATCATAATGTCCACCAAAATAATGTTTGTCGTATCGTTCACGGACATTGATAATACTCCAATATTCACCGTTCAGATACATCACAACTGGCTGATATGCCTGTGTTTCCAAATCGCATTGACCGCGCACAATCGACTGTGCCACAGCATCGCGGGCAAACATACCTTGTTCCCAGTCGTTTCCTGAGTTACGCAAAATGAACGATTCATAATACGACATACCATCGTTTCCGAAAATCGGATAATCCATCCGACCTTCTTCGTATTTTTTTCTCATTATAATATTGAGCGACTTCAAATCGGAGTGACGCGAAATTGCACCCATAACCTTAGCTCCCGCATTCACACCAAACTGGCGAGTTCCATTCGCATCGAAATATTCCACAAACACCTTACGTTCCCAGTCATCGTGATTCCAGTTTGCCCGTACATCACCATCGCCACCGCGTTTGATACCGTTCGTTCCCTGAATGTATATACCGCTGTCGGCACTAAAGAAACTACCTTTGTCAACCGAAACGGAAACTATCGGCAACGAAGGACGCGACATATTGATGAAATACGTCTGGCAAGCCGTAACACTCGGCACGTAGTCGGGATGGAACACTTTTGCCTTAATCACAAAACCTTTTTCCACCGAGCCCCAATTATACACCGACGGTTGTGATAACTGACCGTCACCACTTTGCCACTGATAATGTTGTACTTGAGTGTTATTTTTACGATCATAACCGCTAATCAACGACTCGCTTGATTTCTTTTCAGCCTTAATAGCACCCGAATAAATCGGAGAATCTTCAGTCGGTTCAGAACCATCGGTCGTATAACGAATGACTGCACCTTCCAGACTTGAAGACAATGTGACATTTTGATCTTTACTATAGAAACCACCAGCTATCGAGAATGACGGTTTCGGAGCCAAACCCTTCACTGTGGTTGAAACGTTCGCCCTACCCGGCGTAGGTTTCGACAAAGCCCCCCATGCTCCTGTTCCATCTGCCAATCGGCCATACGTATAATCTGTTTCAATAGAAGCAATTTTTACTGAATCGGTCAAAAACATTGTTGGAGAATACAAATACAGCACATCGCCACCCGACGATAATTTGAAGTTCGTGTGCATAGCCTTTGCAACAATATCCTCACCATCGCAATAAATCAACAAATAGCCCTTTGCGGCGATTGTCTGTCCCGACGGAATCTGCCATTTACGTGGTTTATCCTTGTTGTCGGTCAAATAAAAACCCGCCAAATTCACCACGGAACTTGTCGGATTATACAATTCAACCCAGTCCTTGTATTTATAAAAATCAGGATCCATCTGGGTTTTTGAATTTGAAGTCTGTATCTCATTAAGTTTTACCTGTCCGAACGTTGGAAGCAATATTCCAAACACAAGCACAATTTGAAGAACGATACGTTTCATTATAGTATACCTTTTATTTACTAGTGACAATTAAATTGTAATAAACCCTATTTAATTTACACATAATTTATTAACAAACTATGTATTGAAAATAAGCCCCCAAAATTACAAAAACTCTTGGTTATTTATTCCTTTTTTCTCGCAAATTTTCTTGATTCGGAAATTTATTTTAATCAGGCTGGTTCTATGTTCCGAATTTATTATATTTGTAAAAATCTATTTTCTTACGAATTATTTTTTTTGTTACAAAAAAAGGTTTTATGGATATGAGAAAAACAATTTCAATTTTAATCCTTAGTGTATTTTATACACTATCTCTCTCGGCACAAAATTTTATTAACCACAGAGGACAGGACATTTTTGTTAGCGGTATCAATGTAGCGTGGATGAAATACGGAAACGACCTGACGATGTTCGACGAAGAAGAATGGACTTCAATCTGCGACAATGTGAAAAATGCGGGTGGTAACGCTCTCCGCTGGTGGATTCACGTTGACGGACGAAGTACACCAACATACGACTCTAAAAATGACACTGTTATTGGCATTTCAGAAATTGCGCTCAACAATCTTGAACTTGCAATGGACATAGCCGCCACAAAAGGAATTGTGGTAAGTCTCTGCTTGTGGGCGCACGGAATGGTTTGCACCGACGATGGCGATGCTGGCACAAAACAAGCGATTGACCGTGTGCGCCGCAACAAATTATTGTTGACGGATTCTGTTGCCACACAACGCTATATCGACAATGCGCTGATTCCAATGGTGACCCGTCTGAAAAACCATACGGCAATTCTTTGTTGGGAAATTTTCAACGAACCTGAAGGTATGACAAGTTATGCAGGTTGGAAAAATTTCGACTATGTTACCCTGACCGATGTACAACGGTTTGTGAATATGTGCGCTGGCGCAATTCACCGTACCGACCCGAACGCAAAAGTTTCCAACGGAAACTGGACAATTCTCACGATTGCGAAATACGACAGTGGACAAAATTATTTCAGCGACGAAGCTCTATATAATGTAGGACACGACAAAGACGGATATCTCGATTTTTATATGTTCCATTACTACCCCGCTGAACGTGGTGCAGACTATTCGCCGTTCCACCGCACATACGACACATTCTACGCAAAAGAAACCGACAAAAAGCCTGTGATTATTGGTGAATTTCCAGCGTACGGAATGATTGCGCAGAAAGGGAAAATATTTCAGCCTGGACGACAGAATCAAAAAACAACCACGGAATCAATGCAGTGGCTCTACGACAATGGTTTCTCAGGCGGTTTGGGATGGACATACACCAACCACGACGGCAACGGCGGTTTGCCCGATATGGAGGAAGCGCTTGGGTTGTTGCAGGAAAAATATCCTGAACATATTATTATCCAACACGACCCGTCTTTCAACTACATTCCGCAAGTCAAAAAACGCATTGCCGATACGGTTTTGTTCAAAAACGCCGCAAAAGTTGAGGCATACATCAACGCAAACGACTATTTTACTGACGATGCGAACGATCAACTTACGTATACAATCAGTTCAAAAGGCGTTGTTACAGCTGAAATTGCCGAAGACGGAACGGTCAGTTTCACGGCCAAAGCCGACACCACAGGACACGGCGTTATTGTAGTGACCGCAACTGACAAAGGAGGAAAATTCCTCTCGCAGACATTCACAGTGTTGGTCCGCGAAAAAGAAAACTCTTCACCGAATAAGTTACTGAACGCATTTGTAACCTATTCCAGTGTTGAAAGCGACCAATATCTCCCCTACTATGCAAACGATGGTATCGACACAACTCGTTGGAGTTCAGAATATAACGATACAGAATTCATCTGCTTTGATATGCTCAAAGAGGAAAATATCCGCAGAATTGTACTGAATTGGGAATGGAATGCAGCCGAAAGCAAAGGCGCATACGCCGACGCGTATTTCATCGAGACATCGAAAGACGGAAAAACGTGGGATACTGTATTTACAGTAAAACAAGGTCAAATCATTAAAAGTAATATTGTGCTTCGTAAAGACAACGAAGATCCGATTTCGTGCCGATACATAAAAATCGACTTTACCAAACGTGCCACAAGCTGGGGCTACTCCCTTACTGAAGTCCAAGCATACGATTTCGACGACAATGCCAACAACGGTACACGAATCAGAGCGGCAAAGAAATCTATTTTCCAAGCAGCAAAAATCAACGAATATTTTGATTATCAGATTCTTCGTTCATTCTTCACCGACGAAAACTACGATGTACTCACAATCACAGCGACAGACGCAAACTTGAATTGCAACTGCCTACCGAAATGGTTATCGTTCGACCCATACACATATTATTTTACAGGAACCCCGACGGTTGCTGATACTGGTTCACACCACATTACGGTATGTGCCGAAGATTTCTTTGGCGTATCCAATTGTTTCGATTTCGAAATCTATGTAATGCCAGAAAAAACGAATATCCAATCGGTTCAGAATCCATTGAATATTTATCCAAACCCATGTGTATCTGATTCTTTCACATTGGAATTGCCTAATATAGAAGGGAAAGCACTGGTTTCGGCGACAAACGCCGAGGGTAAATTGGCGGCAATAAAATATGTTATGTTTGTCAACGGACGCGCTTCGTGCCAAACAAGCGGATTGGCGAAAGGAACGTACGCCATCACCATCAGAGTGAACAACGAAACGTACAAATCAAAGATTGTGATTGAATAATGAAACGTCTAAGCCTTGTATTGTATACGTTGTCAATGTTGTGCTGCTGCGTGTCGGCGCAACAACGTATCACCATTTCCGGTAATAAGTTTTTGCTACATGGCGAGGATTTTTTTCTCATCGGAACAAACACGCCGTGGAACAACTGGAATGACTTTGGTGGCAACTACAACGGACAATTTTGGGAAGATGAATTTGCCCGACTAGAAAAATGTGGCATAAACAGTTCTCGTATCTGGATTAGTTGCGATGCCGCAGGACAACCGTTTGTGGACAAGGAAGGATATCCGCACCCTGCTTCGCAACAATTATGGGAAAACATGGACGATATGCTCGCTAAAGCCCGTAAACACGGCATCTACATTATGGCAACAACCATGTCGTTCGACCATCTCGACAATACAAAACCTGCCTCGGAAAACTGGATGGCACTCCTCTCGTGCACGCAAAAAGTAAAACAATATTGCGACACGTTTTTGATTCCTCTTTGCGAACGATACAAAGACAATCCCTACTTTTTTGCAATAGACTTGTGCAACGAACCAGAATGGATGCACGAACACAAGAAATATGGCAGTCTTGAATGGGATTATATGCAGATGTTCATTGGAATGTGCGCCGCCGCCATCCATGAAAGCAAATCGCCCATTCCAGTAACCGTAGGTAGCGCATCGGTAAAATGGAGTTGCGACAAAATTGATGGCAACAAATGGAGCGATGCGATTTTACAGGACATGACGATGAATCCCCTCGCCTATCTCGATTTTTGGCAGATACATTATTATGAATGGACAAATCAGTTTGACAATCCTTTCCACCAAAATCCTGAATTCTGGGGCTTGAACGACAAACCATGCGTTATTGGCGAAGCGCCGGCAAACAACGAAATATACGGTTTTCCAATTTCATACGAAGAAATCTATTCTCTTCCCTACTCATTGGGCTATGCGGGCGTTTATCCGTGGACTTCAAATGGCGCAGGAACGGGTAATTTCGGAACAATCAAGAATTTTGGCTCTGCCGCAAAAAAAATATCTCAACAAGTAAATAACTCTAAATCAAAGAAATAATGGACTTTCAAAACGACGGTAAACTTTCTTTCAAAGAAAAATTCTGCTACGGATTCGGCGACCTTGCCTCTTGTCTGTATTGGCAAACATTTATGTTGTATTTCACATACTTCTACACCGACATATTCCTGCTTCCTGCCGGAATTGCGGCAACAATGTTCCTCATCACCCGAATCTTCGATGGCGTGAATGACCCCATCATGGGTATGATTGCCGACAGAACGGAAACGAAATGGGGAAAATTCCGTCCGTATTTGCTCTGGTTCTGCGTTCCGCTCGGCATTGCAGGATTCCTTACGTTCACCACGCCTGACTTCGGTCTGACGGGAAAAACCGTCTGGGCGTACATCACGTTCTTCTTGGTAATGATTATCTACACGATTATCAATATCCCCTACACTTCGTTGCTTGGCGTGATTTCGCCGAACTCCAACGAACGTACGAGCGTGTCGTCAATCAAGTTCATTTTCGCATTTGCCGCAGGAATCATTATTTCTGCCACATTATTGCCAGCAACGCAAAAACTGGGCGAAAACAACGATTCGGTCATTCGTGCCGAAGTTGTGAATAACACCCTCGTCATCCACGAACAAGAATCGCAAGGTCTTGTAGATATGACAGTTACTGCAAACAATATACAAAAAGACATTGCTATTACCATACTCCATCAAAACGACACCGCAACCTCCGACACCATTTATAATACGGCATCGGGAATGGTTGTAAAATTGCACAAAGGTTTTGGAACAAAGGAAATTAATGGCAGTGAGATTTTTGAAAACGAAAATACTATTTCAATCAGCAAAATTTCGGTTCCTGCCAAAGGTTGGTCACGCTTCTTTATGATTATAGGCGTATTTGCCGTGCTGTTCTTCTTCATCACGTTCAAAGGCACCAAAGAACGAGTAAGTCCGCCAAAGAACGTGGCAAAGAATTCCGTTGGCAAGGATTTGAAGGAACTTTTCACCAACAAACCATGGCTGATTTTGGTGTTCGCCACACTGACGTTCATTCTCTACACAGCAACAAAAAGTAGCGTGACGGTACATTATTTCAAATATATCGTTCAAAATCAATCATTGAACCTATTCGGAAGCAAAACCCAACTCGACTACAACACGTTAGTTTCCATCTACAACGTAATTGGACAACTTTCGGCATTGGTGGGCGTGTTGGCAGTAAACTGGTTAGCCGTAAAGTTTGGAAAACAGAAGATATTCATCGTATTTTTCATCATCTCGATTGTTTCAACGGCAGTGGTATATTTCATTGAGCCAAGTCAACTGTACTTGTTGTACGTCGTTCAATTCCTTTCATCGTTTACCGGTGGTCCGTTGAGCGTGCTTTTGTGGGCTATGTATGCCGACATTGCCGACTACTCAGAGTTGAAAAACGGCCAACGTGCCACAGGATTGATATTCTCGGCATCAACCATGTCGCAAAAAATCGGTTGGGCGGTAGGCGCATACATTGCACTTACGTTGATGGCATCTGTAGGATTCTCGCCAAACGAAGTTCAAACGGCAGAATCTACACACGGTTTGCTGATGATGTTCACCGTTATTCCAGCTGTTCTTGGTGTGATCTCTGTCATCATATTCTTGTTCTATCCCCTCACTGACAAAGTCGTTGCAGAGAATGAGAAAATATTGATGGAACGACGTGCTGAAGCGGAGAAAGAAGAATAATCGTTCATACAAGCACAATAAAACTGTCTTTTATTTTTACAAGAAATCATATGCATATACTAAATATATAT
>JAFZOY010000110.1 GCA_017552705.1 Bacteroidales bacterium | reverse complement strand
TGGATGTCAAATATCTTTGCGTTCGAGTCAGGCAATACTTCCTTGACCATTGCAGATACGATCATTCTATTCCCGTGAATGTCATAAAATATGGAATCAGTTTCATTTCCTTGCTCATCATATTTCCACGCAACTTTGGAGCTGGCGGTATTTTTGTTCAGACATGGTTTGCCGTCAACGCCGAAATACGCCTCTTCGACTTCATTTCCCCGTTCGTCATATTTCATTGAAATTTTGGCGTAACCATCATCACACAAGCAGGGTTTGTCATTCATATCCAAATAATAGGTTGAGGTTTTATTTTTACGCTCATCAAATTCTGAAACCAATTTTCCAAGAATATTTTTATAGGGTTTAATTGTGTAAAACCATGTCTGTTTTGCAACATTGCCATTATCATAGAAAGCTATTTCCCAGCCAGTGAAAGGATTGTCGCCGCCGAGAACGCAAGGGGCGCCGTCTATACCAAAACATTCTCGACGAATTTCCTGATTTTTTTCATCAAATTGAGATTTGAAGCCGGCTATTTCTTCTTTGCTCAGACATGGTTTGCCATCAATGTCAAAATAAGCCTGCTCGATTTGATTGCCCCGTTCGTCATATTTTTTTGTAACTATAGCGTAGCCGTCCTTGTGAAGACACGGTTTATCGTTCATATCGAAATATGCTTTTTCGACTTCGTTCCCTCTTTCGTCATATTGCATTCTGGATTTAGCAAAGCCGTTAGCGCACAAATTCTCGCCATCAATGTCGAAATATGAATACTCTATAACTCTACCCCGATTATCGTATTTCATCTTTAATATAGCGCAGTTTCCCATACATGGGAGCAGCTGACCGTCTACGCCCCAAAAAGACGCCACAGTCTGATTTCCCCATTCGTCATACTCTAATGTAACTTTAGCGTAGTTGTTTTGGTACAGACACGGTTTACCGTCAACGCCAAAATAAGCTATTTCGGTTTCATTTCCTCGTTCGTCATACTTTTTTGTACGTATTGCGTAGCCATCTTTATACAGACACAACTTGTCATCAATGCCAAAATAAGCCTCTTCGATTACATTTCCTCGTTCGTCATATTTTTTTGAGATTTTTGCGTAGGCGCCATTAAATTGGCATGGTTGATCGTTCATGTCGAAAAAAGCTTTTTCGATTTCATTCCCTCTTTCGTCAAATTTCTTTGTGAATTTAGCGTAGCCATCCTTGTGCAGACACGGCTTGCTGTCAGCGCCAAAATAAGCTTCTTCAATTACATTTCCCCGTTTGTCATATTTCCACGTAACTTTTGCGTAGTCATCCTTGTGCAGGCGCGGCTTGCCGTCAGCGCCAAAATAAGCTTCTTCGATTACATTTCCCCGATCGTCGTATTTTTTCGTTAATTTTGCTAAACCTTCTTTGTTCAGGCAAGGCTTGTCATCAACGTCGAAATAAGCAATTTCGGCGATATTTCCTCGTTCGTCATATTTCCACATAACTTTTGCGCAGCCATCTTTGTGAAAACACGGTTTACCGTCAATTCCGAAATAAGCCTCTTCGATTATATTTCCTTGTTCGTTATATTTCCTTGTAACTTTGGCGTTACCATCCTTGTCCATGCATAGCTTGTTGTCTATTCCAAATGATTCCGCTTCCGTTACATTCCCCCGAACGTCATATTTCTTTGTAACTTTTGCGCAGCCATCCTTGTGAAAACACGGCTTGTCGTCAATTCCGAAATAATTTTTCTCGGTGGCATTTCCTCTTTCGTCATATTTCATTATAACTTTAGCATAGCCATCCTTATACAGACATGGTTTACCGTCAATGCCAAAAAAGGCCTCTTCGATGATATTTCCTCGTTCGTCATATTTCTTCGTAAATATCGCTAAACCTTCTTTGCTCAGACACGGTTGGTCATCAACGTCGAAATAAGCAATTTC
>JAFZOY010000010.1 GCA_017552705.1 Bacteroidales bacterium | reverse complement strand
CGAATGCAAATGCGCCGGTCTCGTATTTCAGAGACAGGATGGTATCCATGATTGATTCCGCATCACGGATAGGCTCTGACACTTCCGTTATGACCGCTATGTTATCTATTACCGTCATTGACTTTTAAATCTCGATTTATCAGCGTTGAATATACTATTTTTTCGGTGAAGTGACAAGGATTCCCCTGCGAATCACGCATTTGGCATTCTGGAAGGGCTTTTCTTCGCTGATGCCGTAGTTCCGGAGATAGGCGTACCCGACCCCGAGGGCATCCTTGTCCCAATGGTCACAAAGGGCTTTCAGGTTGCCGTAGTAGTAGTGACGGTCACCAATCTCGAGATGCACGACCATCCGCTCCTGTTTTCCGTTGATTTCAGCCATCGTTTTCTGGTTCTACCCGGCAAAGATACAGAAATGTTGCATAGATTAAAAATATTCTGTCAAATACTTGCATATGTTAAATAATAGCCGTATATTAGCTATAGATAAAGAAACAGGTAGTAATCATTTTTACCCATAACCAACATGAATACGATGCTTGCGACAACAGACTCAATGACCCTGACCCGGATGGCGGTCATCGGCAAAAGGACCAACTCCGCCCTGATGGCTGGTGCGAAGGCGATGATGGTGGAGAATGTGAAGAACCAGATGCGGACCGGCGTAGCCCACTTCGTCTATGCGAAGAAGTCCGGGGAACTCCGTGAGGCATTCGGCACGACTTCCAAGGCACTGGTGGAGCGGTATATCAACGGTAACGGTGTCAGCCGGGAGTACTACGCCACAACCGCCTATTTCGATGTCGAGAAGGCGGCGTGGAGGTCTTTTCGGTGGGAGAACATCGTAGCGGTCCTGTAGGTTATGGAGCAGGTAGCAATTCTGGCTCGGGTGTCCACGCAGCGACAGGACTACGAGCGGCAGGTAATGGAACTGACCGACTACTGCCAGCGGATGCACTGGGCGGTCGTGAAAGTGTTTGCCAACAAGGTCAGCGGAGCCACCAAAAACGCCGACAGAGAGGAAATCTCCGGGCTGGTGGAGTATGTCAAAGAACATCGCCTAAACCGTGTCGTGTGCCTTTCTATCGACCGTCTGGGGCGTAATACCTTGGAGGCGTTAAAGGTCATCAACTACCTCAACGAAAACGGGGTATCGCTCCACATCAAGAACTATAACCTCAACACCCTCAACGAGGATGGCAAGGTCAATCCGGTCGCCTCGCTTATCTGTACCATCCTGCTCGAGATAGCGTCGATGGAGCGACTGACCATCAAGGAGAGGATGGCAAGCGGTCGTGACCAATACATCGCAAAATGCCGCCGAGAAGGGGTTAAGATGGGCAGACCGGCGACCTACCGCAAGAGTGACGAGACCTACAGAGACCAATACCAGAAGGAAATCTCCCTGCTCCGGAAAGGCATCTCGCTCCGTAACGTCCAGAAGATAACCGGGACCTCCCTCGGGACACTGCAGAGAGTCAAAAAGTTCGTGTGAAACTTCACAGATAAAAATCTTTTTTGTATATCTGCAAATGGAAACGGTTCAGCCCCTCCCATCGGCATTCAACTCGTACTATCGGTCATGGTAACGGGGTCGTAAAAGGCAATAACCTTATCTCCATTTCTTGCGGAGACAGAGGACCAATCTCAAGTCAAATGTATTTTAAGAGAGATTTAACCAATGCAAGAAGAAACCAATTCATTAAACTCGGGATTACGGACGAAGGCGATATGCTCCGTATCCTCAACTATTTCGATGCAATAGCAGAAATCGGCTACAGGTCGTTCAGGAATAAGCATTCACAATTCGGTTGCCATGATTAAGAAGAAGAGAAAGAGCAGAGCAGAGAGCATCATCGAGAGAAGGAAAAACTCTCCGGAGCAGGTGGCGGTCATCTGGTCCAGGGTATCATCGGCGGACCAACTCAAGCATAACAACTCAATCCAGACACAGATAGATGCGTGTATGGAGTACTGCGAGCGGCACGGAATCAAGGTCAAGAAATGCGATTACGGAGCCACCAACGAAAGTGCAAAGGTGGCTGGAGAGAAGTTTTTGGAGATGGTGAGCGAGGTCTCAAAGGACCCGGAAGTGAATACCATCGTCTGCTATGATTATGACCGCTTTTCCCGAAATGCAAGCGAAGGGATAATGTGGAAAACGAAGTTAAAGAACGAGGGTATAACGCTGATAGCCATCAACCAACCCATCTCGCAGGATAACTTCTTCGCCGAGTCCATCGAGAATATGATGATAATCGTCGCCAACATGGACAATGCGGCACGGAAACACAAGTGCACTGAAGGGATGAAAGAGTGCATCAAGCGAGGGGAGTGGTATAGCAGACCTCCACTCGGCTATAACTCGAGGAAAGAAGGGAAGAAGCATATCATCACGGTCAATGAGAAAGGGAAGGTTCTCCGGAAGGCGTTCGAGTGGAAGGCAAACGAGAACTTGTCCAATGAGGAAATCGTTCGTCGCCTCAACGCCCGGGGACTGAAGATGTACAAGCAGCGATTAAGCGAAATCCTCCGCAATCCGTTTTACTGTGGCTACATAGAGCACAAGTATCTCGGCGAAGGCGTGCGTATAAAGGGAGTGCAGGAGCCGTTGATAAGCGAGGAAATGTTCAACAAGGTGCAGGAGAACTTGGAAGGCAACCACGACCACTATGAGCATCGGGACATTACGCCGGAATTCCCGCTGAAGAAAACGATACTATGCCCGAAAGATGGTAGTGCCTATACTGGCTACATCGTCCGAAAGCAGAACGGGCAGACTTTCCCATATTACAAGGCGAATACGAAGGGCTATCCTGCCAATGTGTCCGCCAGCACCGTCCATCTGGCATATATCGACCTGCTAGACCAATACAAGGTCCCGGAAGAATTACAATGCATAATGGAGGATGTTCTCACGGACAAGTTTTACGAGAAGAATGACAAAGACCGTGAAGAAGCGGAAGAAATCGAGAAGCAGATAGAAGGGCTGGACAAGAAGATGAAGGGCATAAGATTGAAATATGCACTCGAGGAAATAGATGAAGCCACTTGCAACGATGCCATAGCGGTACTCGAGGAAAAGAAGGCAGATTTATCCCGGGAAGCGGATGGACTAAACGAAGATTTATCTAACCTCACTGAGTATGTCGGTACAACCGTCGCAATGTCCTCGCATTTAGGCACTTGGTGGAGTCAGAATGATTTCGAGACCTGCCAAAGCATCCAGAAACTGGTCCACCCCCGGGGCATTTACTGGGACAATGAGAACAAGTGTTATCTAACCGTTGAGGAGAACGCAGTGTTCGGTCTTTTCCGCTCTATATCAACCGATTACGAGGATGTAGATATAAAAAATCAGGACAAATCTTGCGACTTGTCCTGTTTAGTAGCGGGAGCCAGACTCGAACTGACGACCTTTAGGTTATGAGCCTAACGAGCTACCAACTGCTCTATCCCGCGATATATCGTTGTAGGTATCGTCTTTTTGGGTGTGCAAATGTACAAAAACAGAATAAAAAGTCAAGAGTTTACCTGCAATTTTTACAAATTTATTGTAATGTCAGGGAAAATCTGCACGCATACCGTGCAGGCAATTATGAGGAAGAATAAGGCTTCTGCGAAGATTTTGCTCCGAATGTTCACCATATAGTTCGCGATATAAATCGCCACAGGCAAGGTTCCGAAAAATAGGAATTCTATTCCTACATACGGAATAAACAAATATACTGAAAGTATCAATGCCAGGAATAGCAGTAATATAAAGTAGCATTTACGCAATACCACTTTTTTCAATCCTCCCGAAAAGGCATACACCGAGGAAAGTATGAATAAAAGGGCAAGAAATAGTGAGAAAATCAGTGGTGTCAGGCTGTTAAACGTTATTGTCCGTTGGGTAAACAAATTTACGTTCCATACTTGTATCTGTGTCTGCAACGTGTCGAAACAAAATGAGATGGCGAACACTATAAAAATAGGTAGCAGAATACCAAACAACGCCGCCAGCCATTGGCGCCAATAAAAAGGAACCAATACCAATAGACCTATAAATACAACCACCGCAAAGTATATTGATGGGGCGTAGAAAAGCGTTGCTATTGCCACACAAACACCAGCTTCGAAAATACTGGTCAACTCCCGTTCCTGCTTGTACATCTTAAACAATGATGCGAAACCTAATATCAAGAACAATAGTGCTGGTTGCATTGGATTCAATTGTTTGAAATCCTGCAAACTTGCCGAAAAAATAATGTACAATAAAATATAGAAAACCGAGCGTTTTTCAATCAAACGAATGCTGGAGTTCACTTTTACCAATGCTATAATGTTAAGGCACACAATAAGAATTCCCACAAGTTGTCCGCCCAATTCCGTTGCATTCTGAATAGCCATCAGCGGTTTATACAAAACCATAGGCGTGGAATCGTAGTAGTGTGTTACAAAATGAGGTTCAATAATGTTCATTCCCCAAAGTAGCAACGCCACAATCGGGAGCAACACATAATTGAACGACGAATTTCTTTGTAGTACCTGAAACATTTATTTATCCAAATCTGCTCCAATATCACGGCGATAATACATTTTATCGAAGTGAATTTTTGCGATGTTTTTATACGATTTCTGCAAAGCGGCGTTTTTGTTCTCGCCAAGCGATGTCACTGCCAAAACGCGTCCACCAGAGGTTTTTACCTCGCCGTTTTCGAGCTTGGTGCCAGCGTGGAACACAATACTGTCGGTAAATTCCTCGTCGAATGAGATTGTTTTGCCTTTTTCGTAGGCTTCGGGATATCCGCCGGAAACAGCCATAACGGTTGTTGCCGTAAATGGATTTATCTCGATTTTTTCATTCGACAAAGTCTTATTCGCTGCAGCGACAAACAGTTGCAATAAATCCGATTTAATTCGAGGAATCACAACCTCGGTTTCGGGATCGCCCATACGAACATTGTATTCTATTACTTTGGGCGTGCCGTTGTCGTTCATCAAGCCAAAGAAAATAAAGCCGCAATACGGTATGCCGTCTTTCTTTAAGCCTTCAACAGTCGGTTTTATGATTTCCTTTTCCACACGGTCCATCAGTGCTTTGTCGGCAAATGGAACGGGTGAAACAGCGCCCATGCCGCCAGTATTCAAACCAGTGTCGTGTTCGCCAATACGTTTGTAATCCTTTGCTTCGGGAAGAATCACATATCCCTCGCCGTCGGTCAACACAAACACCGACATTTCTATACCTTTCAAGCATTCCTCAAGAACAACGGTTTTGCTTGCGGCGCCAAATTTTCCGTCAAGCATTTGTTGAAGTTCTTTCTTGGCTTCCTCAAAATCATTCAAAATCAATACACCTTTTCCGGCAGCCAATCCATCGGCTTTCAGGACGTATGGGGCCGTTTGTTTTGACAAAAAGTCAAATCCTGCTTGAAGATTTTCGGCAGTTACGGTAAAATGTTTTGCTGTAGGAATATTGTGGCGAATCATGAAATTCTTTGCGAACTCCTTGCTACCTTCAAGCGTTGCAGCATATTTCTGTGGACCGATAACTGGGATTTTCTTCAAATCGGCATCGTTCAGAAAGAAATCGTGCACGCCTTTCACAAGCGGATCTTCGGGACCAACAACCACCATTGAAATCTGATATTGAAGCACCGCTTTTTTAACTTCTTCGAAATCTGTAGCCGAGATCGGTAGATTTGTTCCTACCGATGCTGTTCCTGCGTTTCCTGGCGCGATATATAATTTTTCCAACAACGGGCTTTGTGCAATTTTCCATGCCAATGCATGTTCACGACCACCCGAACCTAACAATAAAACATTCATTATTCTGCTGTATAAACTTGTTTTTGTTGACGATACAATTCAAGCAATTGGGCATCTTCGGAGTAAATGTGGGCATCAGCCACACGAGCCTTTATGGTTGGGAAGATAGCCTCAACTTCCGCTTGGGTTTTGTACGGACCAACATAGACTTTAAATAACTTTTTACCTTTTCGTGCATCGTTTATCCAATAATATCCACAAGGAATACTATCAACATACGATAATTCCGCAACTGTTTTGATAGCCTCAGCCTCGTTTGGTGTAGCTCGGTAGCCAATCAGCCAACCTGAGGTAGGAACTTTATTTTTTCCTGCGATGCGTTTTTCTGGATAATACACCTTGGGGGCTGGCACAACAGTGTCAACTGGAGTTGTGTCGATTACTTCCTCTACAATTTTTGGCACTGTGTCAACCACAGGAGCGGGAGTAGTATCTTTCACGACTTCCACAGGTGGTTGTTCCAACAATGGTTTCACTTTTGAAAAATACAACCAAACGCAACCGCCTAACAGTAAAAGCAAAAGCGCGATTATTGCAATAAGGACAATGATTATTCTTTTAGCACGTTTCTTTTCCATTTCTTCGTCATTTTGATTATACTCTTCATCTGTTTGATTATTCAGTTCCTCGTCTATCTCAGTTTCTTGCTCCGCAACTTCCTGTACACTATTGTCTGGCTTGACTTCGATTTCTGGTTCAACAACTTCTTCAACTATTTTTTCAACGACGGGTTCCACCGTTTCTGTCGCTTTCTCCGTTGGTTCGGCAGAAGGCTTTTCCACCTCAATGGTAGGCGTTTCCGTAGGATTTTGCTGTTCGGTTGACGAAACTGTTTCAATTACCAACTCATCATTGTCGTTAGGAGTGAAGTTGAGTAATTCATCGTCGTCCGATGAAAATCCCGATTGAATGTCCGCGTCGTTGTTTTTTTTCATATTCGAAATTGTAATTGAGATAACAAATATACAAACTATTTAATTATCGTCAAACCTCCCATATATGGAACCAATACGTCAGGAACTTTAATTCCGTCGGCAGTTTGGTAATTTTCGAGTATTGAAGCCACGATTCTAGGCAATGCCAAGGCGCTACCGTTCAGTGTGTGGGCGAGCACAGTTTTTTTCGTTTTTTCGTCTTTGTAACGCAATTTCAAGCGGTTTGCCTGGAATGTTTCGAAATTTGAAACTGAGCTGACTTCCAACCAACGTTTTTGTCCAGCGGAGAATACCTCGAAATCGTAAGTCAACGCTGAGGTGAAACTCATATCACCACCGCACAAACGTACGATTCTGTATGTAAGTCCAAGAGCCTGAACCAACGATTCCACGTGTGCAACCATCTCGTCAAGAGCTTGATAAGAACGTTCAGGATGTTCGATACGGACGATTTCCACCTTGTCGAATTGGTGAAGGCGGTTCAAACCACGAACATCTTTTCCGTACGAGCCAGCTTCACGACGGAAACATGGCGTGTAGGCGGTACATTTGATTGGAAAATCACTTTCTTTTACAATCACATCACGGAAAATGTTGGTTACCGGAACTTCGGCTGTTGGGATGAGATAGAGATTATCCAAACCAACATAATACATTTGTCCTTCTTTATCAGGAAGTTGCCCTGTTCCGAAACCAGATGCTTCGTTTACCATGATTGGTGGTTGATATTCCTTGTAGCCTGCTGCTGTTGCACGGTCGAGGAAGAACGAAATCAGCGCACGTTGCAATTTTGCGCCCACATCAACATATACAGGGAAGCCTGCACCTGTCAGTTTATTTCCAAGTTCAAAATCAATCAAATTGTATTTCTCTGCCAATTCCCAGTGACACAGAAGATTAGCTTCTGCAGGAACCACACCTTCTTGTGATTTTACCACCACATTGTCGTCGGCGGTTTTTCCAACTGGAACAATCTCAGCCGGAAGGTTTGGCAATAGAACAATTTCTTTTTGCAACTGTGAAGCCACATCGGACATTTCTTGATCCAGATTTTTGATGGCTTCCTTGAGTTCGCCTGTTTTTTCCTTTGCTGCGTTAGCTTCATCAACCTTTTTTTGTGCGAAAAGTGCACCAATTTCTTTCGATAAAGAGTTGATTTCGGATTGTTTTGCATTCAAATCTTTTTGAATTGCAATACGTTTTTCATCTAAGGCGATTATTTTTTCGACAGCCTCTTTTGCGTCGAAGTTCTTGATAGCAAGTCTTTTAACAACAAATTCAGGATTTTCCCGAATTAACTGAACTGTAAGCATTGTTTTTTGTAATTTATTTGTACAAATATAAAAAAACTCCTGAATAATATTCCTACACGAGGATATATTATTCAGGAGTTTGAATGATTTATTTCAAGAAATGATTAAGCCTGTGGAACCACAGAAACAAATTTCTTGTTGTCGCGTTTTCTTTGGAATTTTACAGTTCCGTCAACTAAAGCGAACAAAGTGTGGTCGCGGCCCATTCCAACATTTTCACCTGGCATAGTTACAGTACCACGTTGTCTTACTATAATATTACCAGCAACAACTGCTTGACCACCTGATCTTTTTACACCAAGTCGTTTGCTTTCTGAATCTCTACCGTTCTTAGAAGAACCTACACCTTTTTTATGTGCCATCTTATAAAATCTTTAATTATGCAACAATATTTTCAATTTGGATTTGAGTTAAAGCAGCTCTGAAACCGTTTTTAACTTTGTATCCTTTTCTACGTCTTTTCTTGAAAACGATTACTTTGT
This sequence comes from Bacteroidales bacterium, assembly GCA_017552705.1. Classification (GTDB taxonomy): domain Bacteria; phylum Bacteroidota; class Bacteroidia; order Bacteroidales; family UBA1715; genus UBA1715. The sequence goes on along the minus strand of JAFZOY010000010.1, from coordinate 59,109 downwards.
CACCTTTCACGTGAGCTAATACTTTAGCTGAAACTTTTGCACCTGCAACTGTTGGTGTTCCAACTTTCACGCTTTTATCTGCAACTAAAAGAACGTTTTCGAAATCTACTGATTCACCTTCATTGTTTACAAGACGATTCACATAGATTTTATCGTCTTTTGCAACCTTAAATTGCTGTCCTGCTATTTCTACTATTGCGTACATTGTATATTACTATTATCCTCTAATTTTGGACTGCAAATGTATAAAACTTTGGATAATAACAAACACTTTTTCAAATTTATTCCAAAAAATTATATTTTTGTCGCCGAAATAAAGATGTGTATATGAAAAAATTTTTCTTCTGGTGCGCGTGCTTCGCATCGTTTATATTTGTTTCGTGTTCGAATGAATCTGAGCATGTTGTGGTTTCACATCCCAACGGAAAACCTGCGTTTGTTGAATATTTCACCGAAAACGACACGCTTAATCCATGCCGCACTCTCCGCTACTACATCAATGGCGAAAAGCAGGAGGAAATACATTATAGTAATGGAGTTAAAGATGGTGTGAATACGTTTTGGTACCAAAATGGGGAAAAAATGTTTGAGGGAAACTACAAAAACGGAATGTTGGATGGCACTTTCACCCAATGGTTCGACAATGGAAAGGTTGATTATATTGCAAAGTACGAAAAAGGACGGCCGGCAGGCACGTGGAAATATTATAGCAAGGAAGGAAAACTTCTCTCTGAACAAAAAATGCAATAATATTTTGCGAATATAAAAAAATCCTTACTTTTGCACCGATTTAGATGGTGCCCGTAGTTCAGTTGGTTAGAGCGTCAGATTGTGGTTCTGAATGTCGAGGGTTCGAATCCCTCCGGGCACCCCACAAAAAAAGGAACAAGAAATTGTTCCTTTTTTATTTTTACCATGCTATTGGCGTTTTCCCTTGTGACAGTAATATTTCGTTTGCCTTAGAGAAATGTTTGCATCCGAAAAATCCGTTGTAGGCGGAGAGTGGCGACGGATGGGCGGCTTTCAGTATAAAATGTTTTGACGCGTCAATCAGTGTCGCTTTGTCTTGTGCGAATCGTCCCCACAAGAGAAATACCAAGCCTGTTTTTTGTTTCGAAAGGGTGGAGATAACGCTGTCGGTGAATTGTTCCCAACCGTGTTTTTGGTGCGAACCGGCTTGATTCGCCCGTACGGTAAGGGTTGCGTTTAGCAACAGCACGCCTTGTTTTGCCCATGCTTCCAGATTTCCACTCTCGGGAATCGGTTTGCCAATGTCGTCGTGTAATTCTTTAAAAATGTTGACCAACGAAGGCGGTTTCTGTATTCCTTCGGGGACTGAAAAAGAAAGCCCGTGGGCTTGTCCTGGTCCATGATATGGGTCTTGACCGATTATCACAACTTTTACTTGGTCGAACGGAGTACAGGCGAATGCGTTGAAAATATTGGCACCTGCAGGATATACCACATATTTCTTTTTTTCTTCAACAAGAAAATCCTTTAACGCAACAAAATACGGTTTGTTGAATTCGTCAATCAGCACTGATTTCCAGCTTGGTTCTATTTTCGGGTCAATCATCGGTGTATTTTTTTCTTGTGAGTAAACCTTTGGTTACATTCCAACGGAAAATCAGAATCGCTTTTGATTTTGCCGGTGTTCCCGACAGAATGTACCATGCTGCCAAAGCAAATGAGCCACACCATTTCCAACATTCTTTGAGTATGGCGGCACAATATTTCTTTGCATTTCCCGAACAGCGTATCTTTTCGCTCATTCCTACGCCAAAGGCAACTTTACGGACAAAATCCATGGTTGTCCGCGATTTGGGAATCACGTGTTGCACTGTAATGTTCGGGAAGTAAAGTATTTTCATATTCTCTTGGCGGATACGGTCAAACATATCTTTTTCTTCGCCGCCGAGCATATTTTTCTTTGTCCGTCCTAATGCTGTGTTAAACATTCCAACCGTGTTGAAACATTGCTTTTTGAAGCCCATATTTGCCCCGATGGGATAGGCATTTCCCGTAAATTCCACAACCGAAGACCCTTTGTCGATAGCCGACATGATTGGCACCAAACGGGGTGAAATCCAATCAGGTTCGTAGCCTGATTCGTACAACGGCGTGATTTTTCCGCCAAATGCAACAGTATCAGGATATTGAATGAGATTCCGATTGAGATTTTTCAGATAATCGGGTTGTACGTAGGCATCGTCGTCGAGAAACACGCAATAGTCACCTTTTGCCTCTTGTATGCCACGGTTTCTTGCATACGAGAGGCCTTGATTTGTTTCTAAAAAATAGGAATAGTGGACGTTCGGATAATTTTCCTGAAACCGTCGGCATTCCGAAACAGTGTTGTCGGTGCAATTGTTGTCGATCAGAACAATCTCGTAATCATCTGCCGAAACGCCGTTTTTTGCAATACATTCCAGAGTTTTGTAGATGTATGCGTCACGATTGTAGGTACAGACAATTATTGAAATCATATTATTTCAAAATCAACAACGCGTCGCCGTATGAACCAAAACGATAGCCTTCCTTTATTGCGGTTTCGTATGTCCGTTTTACTAACTCAAAACCTCCGAATGCGCACACCATCATGTACATAGTGGATTGCGATAGGTGGAAATTCGAGATAAGTCGGTTTGCTATCGAGAAATCGTATGGCGGGAATATGAATTTGTTCGTCCATCCATCGTATGGTTTGAGGAATCCGTTCATGGAAACCGAAGATTCCATAGCGCGGAGAACAGTTGTTCCGCAGGCGAAAATATTATGACGTCCTTCGCGGGCGTTGTTCACCACATCGGCAACTTCGGGCGTTATAATCATTCGTTCCGAATCCATTTTGTGTTTGGTAAGGTCCTCAACTTCCACCGAGCTGAAGTTACCCAAGCCCATGTGCAGTGTCAGGTAGGTTAAGTCAACACCTTTGATTTCCAAACGTTTCATCAATTCACGGCTGAAGTGTGTGCCGGCGGCTGGAAGAGCCACAGAACCTTCTTCGGTCGCAAAAATATTCTGGAATCGTTCTTGATCGGCATCCTCAACCTTACGGCCAGCCAAAATGTGGTCGGGAAGTGGAGTTTCACCCAACGAAAATAGTATCTTCTTGAAAGTATCATAGTCCTCTTCGCATAGGAAACGGATTGTACGGCCACGTGACGTGGTGTTGTCGATTACTTCGGCAACAAGTTCATCGTTTTCGCCAAAATACAATTTGTTGCCGATACGGATTTTACGTGCCGGGTCAACAAGCACATCCCAAAGATATTGTTCACGGTTCAATTCACGCAGCAGGAACACTTCAATCCGTGCGCCGGTGCGTTCCTTGTTGCCGTACAAACGAGCAGGAAATACTCTTGTGTTGTTCAAGACAAGTACGTCCTTGTCATCAAAATATTCAATTATCTCTTTAAACATTTTGTGCTCGATGTTTCCGGTTTTTGCGTCCAAAACCAACAAACGAGCCTCGTCACGATTTTCCGCAGGATACAATGCAATTGATTCTGCAGGGATTTTCAATTTAAATTCTGATAACTTCATAATACTACTTTTTCCTGTTCTATTTGTTCTTGAAATGATTCTATTGAAATACAGTCGTCAAGTGTTACATCGCCGACTTTTGTCCGTTGAAGCGACGACACATATCCACCGCTATGCAATGCCTTTCCAATGTCGTTTGCCAATGAACGGATATACGTTCCCTTGCTGCATGCGATTCGTATTTGAATATACGGCAATGCGAAATCAAGCAATTCGATAGAGTCGATTCGTACCTTTCGGGGTTGAATTTCTATATCTTTTGCTTTTCGGGCGTGTTCGTAGGCGTGTTTCCCGTCGATGCGGACAGCCGAATACACGGGCGGAACTTGGTCGATTTCTCCGATAAATTTCTGAAGGGTTTCTATCACCAGTTCACGGGTAATATGTTCGGTTGGAAATGTCGCATTTTCTTCGGTTTCACCGTCAAACGAAGGGGTGGTGGCACCTAATTTTATGGTTGCAATATATTCTTTGTCTTTGTGGAGATAGGTGTCTATGGTTTTGGTAGCCTTCCCCGTGCAGAGAATCATAACGCCTGTAGCCAACGGGTCGAGTGTTCCCGCGTGTCCGACTTTGATTTTTTTTACACCGAGGGAATGACGCAAGATGTACCTCGTTTTGTTTACCACGTCAAACGAAGTCCAGTGCAGCGGTTTGTTAAAATATAATACTTCTCCCTCTATGAAATCCATCTTATAAACAAGTGTAAGTTATGACAGCTATTGCAACTATCGCACAATAGATAGCGAAATATATCAGTTTACCTTTTTTCACAAGGTTTATCATCAATTTGCAGGCAAAACAACCTGAAACAAAAGCTGTTAGAAATCCGACCAACAATGCTATCGGTGAAATTCCTGCCGAAACCGACTCGTAGCCTGATTTTGCGATTTTCAGACAGTCGAGCAGGGCTTCGCCCAGAATTGGTGGTATCACCATCAAAAATGAGAATTGGGCAAGATTTTCTTTCTTGTTGCCGAGTAGCAATCCTGTAGCTATTGTGGAACCCGAACGCGAAAGTCCTGGCATAACCGCACAGGCTTGCGCCAAGCCAATTATAAATGCATCCTTCAACGAAATAGTTTCTTTTTCACGAGGCTTTGCAAAGTATGAAAATGCCAGCAATGTAGCGGTAACAAGCAACATTATGCCAACAATCAGCAAGCCCGAGCCAAAGATTTCTTCCACCGTGTCTTTGAAAAACACTCCGACAATCCCCACTGGAATCATGGAAACGAGGATGTTGAGAATATATTTCATTTCGTCGTTCATTTTGAATTGGAAAAATCCCTTGAACAACCAAACTATTTCTTTCCACAGCACGACGAGTGTGCTGAGAACTGTTGCCACATGCACCGCAACCGTAAACGTGAGGTTAGCCTCGCCGTCGTCCAATCCGAACAATGCAGAGCCAATTGCTAAATGTCCGCTGCTGCTCACCGGCAGGTATTCCGTAAGACCTTGAATCAATCCAAGGATAAATGCCTGAAAACAATCCATTAGTTATTTTCTTTTTTAGAATTTGAAGACCAAAGTATTGCGAATATTTCAAAAAAGAATCCGAAAAGAATCACTATCGGAGCGAGTGTCAATCTTCTGAAATTGAATATTTCGGGAGTTTGCGTGGCATCGCCGTTAGGATAAAATTCTTCGGGGGAAGATGCTCCGCCCGAAAGAAGTATGAATCCAATCAACAGAATCACTACGCCAACTGCAATGAGAATGTAGTTTGTCCGACTAAATGTGTAATGCTTGTCTTCTTCGATTTGCAAGTTCGAGAATAGTTTCATAATTATATAATGTATAGTTCGTCTTTCGTTTTCTTTAAAAATTTATTGAGTGCAAAGAATGTAGCCACGAATGTGAGGAACATTCCGATTAAAATCACCGCCAAAAATACAATACCTAATAGCTCAAAGTCAAGATATTTGATGATTTCGTATGCTTCGGTTTGCAATAAATACAAAATTCCTGTGGTGAGCGCCACTGCAATCAGTCCGCTCAAAAATCCCTGAAACGCCCCACGCAAAAGGAATGGCGAACGGATGTAGCGGTTTGTGGCACCCACAAGTTGCATGGTTTTTATTAAAAATCTTTTTGAATAAATCGACAAACGTATGGTGTTGTGAATCAATACCACCGACACCAAAAACAGCAATGCGCTCAATGCTAATAAAAACCAACTTATTCGTTTTATGTTGGCATTCAGTGTTTTAATGTGCGAGCGGTCGTAGTGGATGGAGTCAACCAATTCGTTGTTTTTGAACTGCTGTTCGATAAACACGAAATTTTCGGGAGTGGCGTAGTCGGCGTAGAAATGCACTTCCAACGATGGTGGAATGGGATTTCCTTCCGCCAAATCCACATAGTTTTGTCCTAATGTTTCCGCCAAACGGTTGCTTGCTTCCTCGGCGGAAATATATTCCGTTGATTTCACCATTTCCATTGCGTCGATTTTTTTCCGCAGTTCGAACATATCCGCTTCGCGAACATCGGATTTCAGGAACAAGGTGAACCCAACTTTTTCTTTTATGTGATTCGACAATGTACGTTCGCTGGTGAGCAACAATCCTATTAAACTAAGAACAAACAGAACCAACGCAACGCTTATCAATGTTGACGTGTACGACGTAACCATCCGCTGGCGGATTGCTTTATTTTGTCGTTTTGAATTACGTTTCATGTATCCTCAATTGTGTGATAACGTGTTAGTCCACTTGCGTTACCGCATAGTACCCCCACGTTAAAAAATTTTTGCAAAGATATGTTTTTTTCGGATAGAAGGATGAAAGTGTGGAGAAATTGTGTGGGAAAAAGTAGACATTCTCTTTTCGTGTATTGAAATATAAAATCATAATTTGTTTTTCCTTGGGCAAGCAGGAACAAAGTTTATCTTTTTACTTATGAAGCAAGGAAAAACAATAATTCTCTAACAATTTTGTGAAGTTATATTCCGGCGCCGTCGGTGAATGTAGATGTCACAGCTTTTTGCTGGATTATCTTTGAATATGGTTTCACGCTTTCTGTGAGCCAAATGTTACCACCAACCACGGTATCGTGCCCAATTGTGATACGACCAAGTATAGATGAATTGGAATATATGGTGACGTTATCTTCAATTATGGGGTGACGTGGCACGTTTACCGGTTGTCCGTTTTCGTTAAACGTAAATTTTTTTGCTCCCAATGTAACGCCCTGATACAGAGTGACGTGGTTGCCAATTACACACGTTTCGCCAATAACCACACCTGTTCCGTGGTCGATTGAAAAATATTCTCCAATTTGCGCCCCGGGATGAATGTCAATGCCTGTTTTTGAATGGGCCATTTCCGAAATAATCCGAGGCAACACCGGCACGCCAAGTTGCAGCAATGCGTGTGCAACACGGTAATGAATCATAACTTGTACAATTGGATAGCAGAAAATAATCTCGCCGTAGGCCGTTACCGCAGGATCGGAGTTATACATTGCCTCGATGTCGGTGTAAAGCACACGTTTTATTTCAGGAATGGTGTCAATAAAACGTAGTGTTATCTCATCTATCTCGGTTTCCTGAACTTTTTCGCCTTTGAAGCCTATAAAACTCAATAGAATTTGTTCTTTCAGCTCCATCTCCAACAGTTCCATGCTAATGCCTATGTGATAGTGCCTGCTGTCATTGTTTCTGATTTCTGTCCCAAAATAACCAGGAAACATGATTTGTTTCAGCAGTTCAATAATGGTTTCCACTGCCTTTATTGAAGGTTGTTTTCCGCCTTCGGTCTTCATTGTTTTTTCTGCTTCGGTTAATTCCGAAAGAATGTCAACATTTTTCTTTAATATGTTTATTTTGTTCATAATCTTTGAATTATAATTTCGAAGAATCTACATTTTTGACAACCGCCTCGATTCGTTTGAGTGCTTCGAGCAAAGTGGAACGTTGACAGGCGACATTTATCCGTTGAAAACCATCACCAGTTTTTCCAAAAATGCTTCCGCTGTCCAACCACAAGTGTGCGTGATTTATAATCAAATCTTCCAATTGGGCATTTGTTAGTCCCAATTTCCTAAAGTCAAGCCACACAAGATACGTTCCCTCCAAGTCAATCATACGTACATCGGCAATATTTTTCTCTATATAGTTGCGTGTAAATGCTATATTTTCAGCAACATACGTTTTCATTGCCATGTACCATTCTTGTCCGTGGTTGTACGCCGCTTCACAGGCAACAAGCCCCAATGCGCTGATTTGGCTCATTCCCGCCGCAGCATATTGATTGCGGAAGGCACATCGTAGATTCCTATTTGGTATAAAAATGTTGGAAACGAGCAACGAAGCGAGGTTGAACGTCTTGCTCGGGGCGGTGCATGTGACGCTTATGTCGGCAAATTCTTTGCTAATATTTGCAAAAACAGTATGTTCGCCACGGAACACAAAATCGTTGTGGATTTCGTCACTAACGACAATCACACCGTAACGTAGGCAGATTTCGCCAATTTTGGTCAATTCGTCGCGACTCCAAACCCTGCCGACAGGATTGTGTGGACTACACAACAAAAAAAGTTTTATGTCATGTTGCCGTATTTTATTTTCAAAATCCTTAAAATCAATATGATAGCGATTGTCGTCACCTAAAATCAGGTCGTTGCTTACCACTATGCGGCGATTACTTTCAATCACTCCTGTAAAGGGGTAATAGACTGGTTGTTGGATTAACACCTTGTCGCCTTCGTGTGTAAAAGCTTTTACAGCCATAGCCAAAGCACACACTACACCTGGCGTTTTTACAAGCCACGACGGGTGCACACGCCAATGGTGCTGTTTTTCCATCCACGAGGCAACTGCATTGAAATATCGCTCCTTTGAATCGCTATAGCCAAATACACCGTGCATAACTCGCTCAATAAGAGCATCTTCAATATACGACGACGTTCTAAAATCCATATCGGCAACCCAAAGGGGCAACACGTCGGCAGGAAGCCCCCGTTCCTTTGCAAAATCGTATTTCAGGCAATCAGTGTCGCAACGGTTTACAATAGTATCAAAATCAAGATTTCGTTCTGCCATTTTTTCAACGTAAGTTTTTTTTAAAATGATGTTTTTCTAAATTATCATTTTAATTCATTAAAAACTTTTTCCATTTCCGCAATCAAATCGTCACTGTCCTCAATGCCGACAGACAAGCGTAACGTACAGTCAGTTATTCCGTTACGAGCGAGTTCCTCTGGCGGAACTTCGGCGTGGGTTTGTGTAATAGGGTATGTCACAAGCGTTTCGACACCACCTAAACTTTCAGCAAATTTTATCAGCTTCACTTTTTCAAGAAAACTACAGGCGAACTCTTTTTTCTGCACTTGGAACGTGAGCATTGAACCGAATCCGCGTGCCTGTTTTTTCAAAATTGAATGTCCCGAATGTTCGGGTAATCCTGGGTAGATAACCTTGGTGACAATGGGTTGTGTTTTCAGCCATTCTGCTATTTTGAGCGCGTTTTCCTGTGCTTTTTTCATACGAATGCCGAGCGTCTTCACGCCACGAATCAACAGCCAGCAGTCGAACGGAGCAAGTCCTGTACCAGTGGTTTTAATCAGAAAACGCAAGTCGTCGCTTATTTTTTGATTGTTGGTTACAATGAATCCCGCCAGTGTGTCGTTGTGGCCGCCCAGAAATTTTGTGCCGCTATGCACCACAATATCCGCACCCAAATCAAGAGGATTTTGGAAATAGGGCGACAAAAATGTGTTATCAACAATCAGTAAAAGTCTGTTCCGATGGGCAAGTTCCGCCAACGCCCTGATGTCGGCAACATTTATCATCGGATTGGTAGGCGTTTCAATGTAAATAGCCTTGGTATTGTTTGTTATGCACATTTCAACGGCTTCAATGTTTGTGCAGTCAACACTCGAGAACGATAATCCGTTTTTCTCGGAAACCGTTCTGAAAAGCCGTGTGCTTCCTCCATACAAATCCGATTCAATAATAATGTGGTCGTTCTGGCGGAATAACTCCATCAGCAAGGAAATTGCCGCCATTCCCGACGTTAGGGCAAGAGCGTCGATGCCATTTTCAAGCGAAGCAATTATTTTTTCAAGTTGCTTGCGGGTGGGGTTTTGCAAACGGCTATAATCGTAGCCAGTGCTTTTCCCAACGCCAAAATGGGCGTATGTAGCTGTCTGGTAAATCGGATAGCTCACGGCGCCATAATTGGCGTCAAGGTCGTCTCCGTCTTCCAAATGCAAACATTTTGTATCAATTCCTATTGACATAGAATCCTTTTTTTGTTCTTCCTGATTATTTGCTTGTTCCGACAATCTTTTGCAAAGCGGCGACCAATCGGTCAACTTCAGCACGGGTGTTATATACCGCAAACGTAGGGCGCACCGACATTTCGTAGCCCAAGGCACGTAAAGCAGGTTGGGCGCAATGGTGTCCTGCACGGACAGCAATTCCTTCTTTGTCAAGCATTTGGCCGACTTGCGGGGCAGGTATTCCGTGTACATCAAACGAAACCACGCTTACACGATTTTTTGGATTTCCCATAATAGTAATGCCTTGAATCTTGCCGATTTGCTCACGTGCATATTCGGTCAAATCATGTTCGTGTCGTTCGATGTTTTGAATTCCGACGCTTTGAACAAAATCGAGTGCATAGCCCAATCCGATGGCATCGGCAATGTTTGGCGTACCAGCCTCGAAACGAGCAGGCGGTTCGTTGAACTCAGTCTTTTCAATGGTAACGTCCTTTATCATGTTGCCACCACCTTGCCATGGCGGAAGTTGGCTCAAAACTTCCTTCTTGCCATACACGACACCGATTCCCGACGGACCATAAATCTTATGCCCTGAAAAAACAAAGAAATCGCAGTCTAGTTCCTGCACGTCAATTTTGGTATGTGCAATTGACTGCGCGCCGTCGAGCAGGACCGGAATCCCGTGTGAATGGGCAATTTTCACGATTGTACGAACGTCGTTCACCGTGCCGAACGTATTGTTTACGTGTCCAACCGAAATGAATTTTGTGCGTGGTGTAATAAGACGTTCCAGTTCTGGCAAAATTAGATCACCGTTTTTGTCAATTGGAATGGCACGCAGTTCCGCCTTGACTTCCTTGCAGATTTGCTGCCACGGCACAATGTTGGCATGGTGGTCAAGAGTGGAAACAATTACGTTGTCGCCTGCAAGCAGATTTTTCCTACCAAACGTGTTCGCAACCAAGTTGATACCTTCGGTTGTCCCACGCACGAAAATAATATTTTCGGAAGAGGGAGCGTTTATGAAGCGTGCCACTTTTTCGCGTGCACCTTCGTATTGGTCGGTGGAGCGGGCGGCAAGCGTATGAGCTCCACGGTGAATGTTGGAGTAGTCGTGCTTGTAAAATTCGCTCAAACCGTCAATAACGCGAAGTGGTTTTTGTGTGGTTGCACCATTGTCGAACCAAACAAGGTCTTTTCCGTTCACCTTTTGATGAAGAATGGGGAACTGCTGTCGTATTGCGTCGCTGTTGATGACATCGGAATCTTCGTATCGAAGATTTTTCACAAGTTCCATTTCGGGGATACCAATGCCGAAACCATTGTCGTTGAGCAGACATTTTTTGCTGCTAGCATCCGAATCGTCAGAATTAACGTTCATCAGCGACAATGCCTGTTCCTTTGCCATGGAATTAGGGAAAAACTTTTCCACAACATTGCGGAACAAAGTCTTGTCGGCATCCGATAAATCGCCCGGCAGCAAAGTTCCCGATAGTGGAAGCCCCGATAAATCCGCACTCTCAGTAAAGGTTGAAGGAGGCAATGGAGAGACTATCCCGTCTGGATTTGGAGTTTCTATCGGAACAGTCCACTTCGGAATCTCACCCAATTCTGGAATATTGGGTTGTGCATTATCTAATTCGTTTCCGTACATTATTTTTCAATTTGATTTCTGTGTTGATAATCATGATAATAGCCAACTTCCACATTTTCCAAAACGGCAATGGCATCGTCGGTCAAGCTTGCAAGGCTGAAATATTTGGTCAGCAAATAACTTGTTACACCGTATTGGTCCAATCCCATCAAACGAGCCGACAACGACGGGGCGATTTCGCCAGGGATTCCCGATTGGTGCAAACCCACAACGCCTTGTTCCTTTTCGCCAACACGTACCAGAATAATTTCTGTTGTGCCTACGCCACGGTTTGTAAGATATTGTCCCTTAACTTCCACTTTGTCGGATGGAACGATAGGAACACCACGCCACGTAATCACTTTTGTGCCAAACAAATCAATGCTTACAGGTGGAACGCCACGCCATGTGCATTCACGTTCAAAAGCGGCAATGGCACGAGGATTTGCAATGAAAAATGCTGGTTCCTTCCACACAAGCGAAAGAAGTTCGTCAAGGTCGTCGGGAGTGGGGGCGCCATAGCGTGCACTTATTTTGTAAGCAGGATTTGCTTGTGCCAAAAGTCCAAATTTTTTGTTGTTTATGAGTTCCCATTCCTGACGCTCCTTAATACTTTCGATAGAAAGTCGCAATTGTTGTTCCAATTGATTGTAGGGAGCATTGTAAAGGTCGCTTACACGTGTATGGACGCGAACAACCGTCTGTAATGTATTGAGCGAGTATTCGGTAGGATTTTCGTCGTAGTCAATGTAGGTTTCAGGAATAATATTGTCCTCTTCATGACCACTTACCAAGTCAATGTGTTTTTCACCGTGGTCGTTTACCGTCGCTTTCAGACGCAAATGGTCGTCAACGGCATTGTTGAACTGTTCACGGAAATTAGGACGTTCTTTTATAAGTTTCTCAAGCACAGGCGTTTCCAATTGCAGGAAAACTGAGTTTGTGATGGAACGAACCGTTACCGTGGAATTTGCGGCACTCAGCAAATCCGATTCCCCGAAGTATTCGCCGGCACCCAAAAGAGCTATACGCAATTCTTCTCCGTGGATTCCTGCGCTTATGACCTCGGCTTGACCACTTGCAACGATAAAGAATTTTTGCTTGTCCTTGCCTTGCGTAATCAGATTTTTACCACGCTTGACTTCGACAGGTACAAAATTTCGTGCCAAATCGGTAACAATTTCTTGGTCGATGTGCGAAAACAACGGAATAGCGCGAAGATTTTTCGCGGAAAAACTTGGTACGCCGTCAAAATATTGAATTTCAATACGTTCCGCCTTTTTTAATTCCACTTTTGTACGATTTACTCGATATGTACCGCTTTCCACTTGCACCCATGGTAAAAGTTTCAGCAACAGACGAGGTGTTATGGAACCCATCTGTGGTGGGGTTTTGGTGGTATTTGCTAATTTTCGAGCCGTAGCAGTCGTAATACTGCGTTGAATGTTGTTGTCTGACATAATTTTAATTTTTTTAGTTTATAAATCCGTTTGTTAAAAATTTCGTTATCGAATGTTGATTTTCTCCCGCACTTCGCCGTTTGAAATCACAAATGCGTTAAACACAGGTGTTTGTTCGGCAAGCGAGAGTATGAAATAGAGAATGTTGGAATCAAGGGCGAGACGTATATCCTCCGCCGAAGGTCTTGACGGCGTGGCAGGGTGGCTGTGCCAATTGCCTACGATTGTAAGTCCGTTTTGGCGGGCGTATTTCACAGCTGCAAATTGCTCTTTCGGGTCGAAACTGAAATGTTCGGCCGACTCGTCCACATTTTTCATCGGATAATTGACAGTGACCGTGTTTTTGTCGGGTCCCATCAAATAGCCGCACGATTCAAGCGGAGCATCCTTTTTCGCCTGTGCAAGAACGTCACGATATGCCGATTCCGTTACTATTATTTCCATTTATTTCTGAATTGTTACTTTATGGATTTGTCCGTCAACGTGGTTGACCGACAGTACTTTATAACCTTGTTCTGTTGCCGAACGGGGAACGTTGTTCAATGGTTCGCCTTCAGTAAGAAGCACTTCCAAAATATCGCCGTCGGCTATTTGAGCCAATTTCAGTTTGGTTTTTACAAACGTCATTGGGCAATGTTCTTTTGTTATATCCAATGTGTGAGTCATAGGAGTTAAGAGTTATGAATTATGAATAAGTAAGTAGTATCCTTTTTTAATTTTTAATTTACTAAATGAACATTGTTCGTCCGCCTTCCGATAGTTCAAGGAACGTGGCAACGCCAAGAGTGTCTTTTACTTCGTGTATGAAATCCTTCTGCTCAAGGCCAAGCACGTGCATAGCCATTTCGCACGCATAAAGGTTTACGCCCAAAGCGTGAGCCGCATCAACAAGTTCTTCGAGTGTGGCAACGTTGTTCTTTTTCATAAGTTTACGGAAAATCCATGGTCCAAAACCGAAGAAATTGAATCGGCTCGTTGGTGTGGCATGCAATCCTCCCATCATAAATCCGAATATTTTCGTCAGGAATGTGCCGCCGACAAAACTTCTTCCTTTTTTCTGTTTAATGGCATCAAGCCCCCAGAAAGTGAAGAAAATGTTCACCTCGTATCCTACAGCCGCAGCACCCGTGGCCAGCGTGAATACAGCCGTTAATTTGTCAAATTCGCCTGAGAAGGCGATAAGCGATAATTTTTTATTTTCTGCCATAGTCGTATTGTTTTATTTGCCGTGCGAAGCAAGGTCGCACGCAGCTTGTTCGTAATCAATGAGAGTGTGGATTGTAGGTTGATCGCCACATATAGCGCATTTTTCACGTTTTTTAACGGCAACCTTTCTGAAATCCATTGTTTTTGCGTTGAAAGTCAATAACTTATCGGTAAGCAATTCACCCACGCCAGTGATGTATTTCAAGACTTCGGCAGCTTGAATTGTGCCAAGCATACCAGCAATCGCACCAAGTACACCCGCTTGCGAACACGTGGGGACAAGGTTTGGCGGGGGTGGAGTGGGGAACACGCAACGATAGCAGGCGGTTCCTGGCACATGCGTGAATGTTTGTCCTTCAAAACGCAAAATTCCACCATGGCTGAATGGCTTTCCTGCCATAATGCAGGCGTCGTTTATGAGGAATTTTACAGGGAAATTATCCGTTCCGTCAACCACAAAATCATATTCCTTGATAATATCCAGAGCGTTGCTTGCTTCAAGAAACGTCTTGTATTCCCGAACTTTCACGTGGGGATTTATTGCTTGTATTGTTTCTTTGGCGGATTGCACCTTGGGTTTGTCAATATCGGCAGTGGAGTGGATAATCTGCCGTTGCAGATTGCTCAAATCAACCACGTCGCCATCAACTATTCCGATTGTTCCGACACCTGCCGCAGCCAGATACAACGCAACCGGAGCGCCAAGTCCGCCGGCACCAATCACGAGAACCTTCGCCTCGCGAATTTTCTCTTGTCCTTCAACACCGACATCTTTCAAAAGAATGTGGCGAGAATACCGTTTAAGTTCTTCTTCGGTAAAATCAAACATAGTTTTTTGTTTTTTAATCAATACTTAAAATGCTCCACCACCCATAAAATAAAGGAAATCAACTTCATCGCCGTCCTTTATTTGTGTTTTAGGAAAATTCTCACGTTCCACAAACTCTTCGTTGATTTGCACGCTTACCATTTCTGGTTGTTCCACATTGTTGTTTGTCATCAGTTCTATCAGCGACAAAGGCAATGTAACTTCTTGTTCTTGACCGTTTACTGTAATTTTTGCCATGGTTGTTCTATTTTAAGTTTGAAAAAAGTGTTGTTGACAAATATCGTTCTCCCGAATCAGGCAAGAGGGCGACTATGGTTTTTCCACGATTTTCCGCACGTTTTGCGATTTCAATAGCCGCATGTAAAGCCGCCCCCGATGAAATTCCCACCAACACGCCTTCCTGCGACGCAAAGTTTCTTGAAGCCTCGAACGCATCGTCGTTCTTCACTCTGAAGATTTCATCGTAAATATTGGTGTCGAGCACTTCGGGAATAAATCCCGCTCCGATGCCTTGCAATTTATGCGGGCCTGGTTTATGCCCCGAAAGGACAGAACTATCGTATGGCTCAACAGCGACAATTTTTATATTGGGATTGTATTCCTTCAGTGCAAGTCCTACACCAGTAACCGTACCGCCCGTACCAACACCAGCAACGAAAATATCGACTTTTCCGTCGGTGTCACGAATAATTTCCTGACCAGTTGTTTTGTAATGAGCCTCGGGATTTGCTTGATTTGCAAATTGTTGCGGAATAAACGCATTACCAATTTCAGCCGCCAGCTCTTTTGCTTTGCGGATAGAACCCGGCATACCTTCGTAGGCAGGCGTTAAAACAAGTTCCGCGCCAAGCGCTTTGAGCAGACTTCTCCGTTCTATACTCATGGAATCGGGCATAGTCAAAATCAAGCGATAGCCACGTGTTGCGGCGGTAATTGCCAAACCAATCCCTGTATTTCCGCTTGTTGGTTCTATTATTACTGTGTTTTTATTTATGAGTCCTTTTCTCTCTGCTGTTTCAATCAGAGCCAAACCCACGCGGTCTTTCACGCTTCTTCCAGGATTCAAGCACTCCAATTTTGCCAAAACGGTAGCTTTCAGCTTTAATTGTTTTTCCGTCTTTGAAAGCTCCAAAAGGGGCGTGCCACCTATCAATTCCGTAATATTTGTAGCAATTTTTGTCATATTCTCTTGATTCTGTTTCAATTCGTTTATCATTTCGTTGCAAACATACAACCATTCAACCTATTTTCCTACTATTTTAATAGGTTTTTGTAGAATAAAAAATATAAAATACTGTATATCAGTTAAATAAAATATTCTATCCTAAATAAATAGCAAACAAATTTTCTTTACAGCATAAAAAAAGCTGCACGGAACGTCCGCACAGCTTTTCAATAAACACAGTATTAATCTAATTCTTAGTCTTGCAACTTACGCAAAAGATTGTTCAATGAACATTTGCCTGGAAGTGTTGCCACTACCTCGTCTATCGACATACGAACTTGCGACATGGTATCGCGTTCGCGAACGGTAACCGTGTTGTCTTCCAACGTTTGGTGGTCAACCGTCACGCAATATGGCGTACCGATTGAATCCTGACGGCGATAGCGTTTTCCGATAGAATCTTTTTCTTCGTATTGGCAGTTACATTCAATTTCCAACTGACGCATAAGTTTTTGCGCAACTTCTGGCAAACCGTCTTTTTTAACTAACGGCATAACAGCGATTTTCACTGGTGCCAATGCAGCAGGAATGCGCAATACTTCGCGAACTTCGCCGTCAACTTGTTCTTCGCAGAACGAGTTGCACAACACAGCCAACACGGTTCTATCCAAACCGATAGACGTTTCAATTACGTATGGCACATAGCTTTCGTTCAATTCTGGATCGAAATATTGGATTTTCTTTCCTGAGAATTTCTGGTGTTGGCTCAAGTCGAAATTCGTACGTGAGTGAATACCTTCCAATTCCTTGAATCCCATAGGGAAATTGAATTCAATGTCGGTTGCCGCATTTGCATAGTGGGCAAGTTTTTCGTGGTCGTGGTAACGATAGTTTTGGTCGCCCAATCCCATTGCCTTGTGCCAGTTCAAACGAGTTTCCTTCCATTTCTTGAACCATTCCATTTCTGAACCAGGGCGAACGAAGAACTGCATTTCCATCTGCTCGAATTCACGCATACGGAACACGAACTGACGGGCAACAATCTCGTTACGGAAAGCCTTACCTATCTGTGCGATACCAAACGGTATCTTCATACGGCCAGTTTTCTGCACGTTCAGGTAGTTCACGAAAATACCTTGTGCCGTTTCCGGACGAAGATAAATGGAACTTGCTCCTTCGGCGGTCGAACCAAGTTTTGTTTCAAACATAAGGTTGAACTGACGAACTTCCGACCAGTTTGCCGTTCCTGAAATAGGACACACAATGCCCAAATCAAGAATCAACTGACGCATTGCTTCCAGGTCGTTGGCATTCAACGCCTCGTCGTAACGTTTTGTAATTTCGTCAATCTTGGCTTGTTCACGAAGAATATTCGGATTCGTTTCTCGTGCTTTTGCCTCGTCGAACGAATCACCGAATTTCTTACGTCCTTTTTCTATCTCTTTCAGAATCTTCTGATTGTGTTTTTCGCGTTCTTCCTCAATCAACACATCGGCGCGATAACGTTTTTTCGAGTCCTTGTTGTCAATCAACGGATCGTTGAACGCATCAACGTGACCAGAAGCCTTCCAAATGGTTGGGTGCATGAAAATTGACGAGTCAATGCCGACAATATTTTCGTGCAGACGCACCATTGCATTCCACCAATATTGTTTGATGTTGTTTTTCAATTCAACACCGTTTTGTCCGTAATCGTAAACGGCTCCAAGTCCGTCGTAAATCTCGCTCGAAGGGAAAATGAAGCCATATTCCTTAGCGTGAGCGATAACTTTCTTCAATAAATCGTCTGCCATAATTGTATATACATTATCTATTTGAGCGTGCAAAAATAATAAAATAAATAAGAATGAACGCCAAAGCGGGAAATTTGTTTTTTGAGGTAAAAAAGGATATTTTTGCATAAACATTGGGCGAAATGCAGACAGAATCTTTTGAGCAGGCAAAAAAACTGCTAATCTCGTTAATCGAAACGTTTTCTATCAGCCGTCAGGAATCGGCTACGGCGGAGTTGTTGTGTAATTTTTTCAAAAAACGGGGCATTGAAGCGCAACGGATTGAAAATAATGTGGTGGTCCGTTCCAAAAATTTTGATGAATCAAAACCAACCATTCTTCTGAATTCCCACCACGACACGGTGAAACCGTCCGATGGCTGGCTCAGCGATCCGTTCAATGCTATCAGCGATGGCGGAAAAATTATCGGTTTGGGTAGTAATGACGCGGGAGCTTCGTTGGTGTCGCTCATTTTTACGTTTTTGCATTTCAACGAATTGGAATCCCCGTTTAATTTGATTCTTGTAGCATCAGCCGAAGAAGAAGTTTCTGGTAAAAACGGTTTGGAATGTGTGATTCCAACTTTGCCCGAAATATCGTTTGGTATTGTGGGAGAACCGACGGGAATGCGTATGGCAATTGCGGAAAAAGGTTTGATGGTGCTTGATTGCAAGGCTATGGGAAAATCGGGACACGCAGCGCACTCCAATGGCATCAACGCGATTTATAAGGCAATAGAGGATATAAATTGGTTCCGCACATATCAATTTCCAAAGACTTCGGAATATCTGGGTTCGGTAAAGATGAGTGTTACGGTTATCAATGCGGGCACGCAACATAATGTGATTCCGGGCGAATGTACGTTTGTGGTCGATGTGCGGAGCAACGAAATGTACACCAATCAAGAATTGTTCGATATCATCAATCAGTCGGTTCAGTGCGAGATTCAGGCACGCTCGTTCCGTCTCAATTCGTCTTCGATTCCAACAAACCATCCGCTTGTGCAGAGTGGCTTGACATTGGGCTTGGAGATGTTTGGCTCGCCAACTCTTTCCGACCAAGTGTTTATGACTACGTTCCCATCAATGAAAATCGGGCCTGGCGACACATTGCGCTCGCATACGGCAAACGAATATATTTTCGAGGCGGAACTGCAGCAAGGAATGGAAATGTATATCAAATTATTGGAAAATCTCAAGTTGTAGAACGTTTGCGGCAAATGGGCTGTGAATTGTAAAATTGTATATATTTGTTCCGCATTACAAACGCGTTTGCTTTGGGTGTGGATATACAAAAATCTTGTGTGATGGCAGAAAAACATTCAACTACATTGTGGCAGAAAGATGTCGCTCCGAACGAAAAAGTTTCGACGTTTACCGTAGGTAAGGATAAGGAATTCGATGTGTATTTGGCGAAAGCCGATGTGTTTGGAAATCTTGCACATACACGAATGCTGGAATCAATAGGTTTGCTTACCAAAGACGAACTTGATGCTGTTCAGGCGGAATTGAAAAACATTTATAAAGATGTGTTGAATGGCACATTCAAAATTGAGGACCACGTGGAAGACGTGCATTCGCAGGTAGAATTTCTGCTGACTGAAAAACTTGGCGATGTGGGCAAAAAAATCCACAGCGGTCGTTCGCGCAACGACCAAGTGCTGCTCGATATGAAGTTGTACATCCGCGACGCAATTCAGGGAACCGCCGAAAGTGTAAAGGATTTGTTTACACTTTTGCAAACGTTGAGTGAACAATATAAGCACGTGTTGATGCCGGGTTACACGCATTTGCAGATAGCAATGCCGTCGTCGTTTGGCTTATGGTTCGGTTGTTATGCCGAAAGTCTTGTTGACGATTTGCAGTTATTGTTGGCTGCATATAAGATTGCAAACCAAAATCCGCTTGGCTCCGCTGCCGGCTATGGCTCGTCGTTCCCGTTGAACAGAACTATGACTACGGAATTGCTTGGCTTCGAGACATTGAATTATAATGTGATGTATGCCCAAATGGGACGCGGAAAAGTTGAAAAAATTACGAGCTACGCCCTTGCAAGCATCGCCGCCACATTGTCGAAGATGGCAATGGAAATGTGTTTGTTTATGAACCAGAATTTCCATTTTGTATCGTTCCCTGAAGAATTGACCACAGGTTCGAGCATTATGCCGCACAAGAAAAATCCCGATGTATTTGAGATTATCCGCGCAAAATCCAACAAATTGCAGGCTTTGCCGACAGAGATTTCGTATATCACGACGAATCTTCCATTTGGTTACAATCGTGATTTACAAATAATTAAAGAATGTTTTATTCCAGGTTTCACCGAAGTCAACAGTTGCATTGATATGATGATGTTGATGCTGAAAAACATAAAAATCTCGGAACATATTCTTGACGATCCGATGTATGATTACATTTTCAGCGTTGATGAGGTGAACCGTCTTACATACGAAGGAATGCCGTTCCGTGATGCCTACAAAAAAGTCGGCTTGGACATCAAGCATGGCGAATTTAAGGCTGAACGCAAGGCAAACCATACGCACGAAGGTAGTATCGGCAATTTGTGCAACGACAAGATCCGTGCAAAATTCGATGCGGTGTTCGAAGAATTTCCTTTCAAAAAAGTTGCCGCACAATTGGCGGAATTAGTTAAATGAAATCAGTCGTTTCCGCACTGTTTCGTTTGAAATATGAAACTCGTTTTTTCCGTCTGAATAGAGGAGAATCATGTCTATTGACATTTCTTCGGTGATTTTGTCAAAAATTTTGTTGGGAATTTCCAACGAAAACCGCGCCATATCAAGACATTCATCTGTGTAGATGGGAATGCTTCCTGTTGCTGAAAGTTTTACTTTGTTGGGCGCAATCATCGTGAACGAGAAATTTTCGTTTTGTTCCCATGTGATTGACATTTTGTCTAAATCAGGACAGTTGATGTAGATATTTAGTTTGTACGACGATTCTGGCCGTGCGCATTCGTTGGCAATCTGGGCAAGGAAATGGTACGTTTGCGTTTCAGCGTTTTCGCTGAATTTCCCAAGATAATATCCCTGAATAAGCAACTTACTGTGGCTCTTTCGGTTATAGAGTTCACGAATTTCGTATTCTTCCATAGGAACCGCCTCGAAATTGTATCGACGATAGAATTTCCGGTCTTTGCTCATGTGTGGCGTGTTGAAACTTTTGGGGATTTTTACCACGTAGATTGATTGCTCAATGTTGCCGTTGTTGCGAATAGGGAAGATTTGTAACCCATTGATTTTCTGCTGAATGCCTGAATTTAGCACTTGTTCGATCCATTCTTTTGTGAAAATGGTCCCGTCGATGAACGACAGCGCGCTCGCCTTGTGGTTGCATTCCGAAAGTCCGTACACAATGATTCCTCCGTCGGAGTTGGCGAAAGCCGCCACATCTTTGGTCATTTCCGCTTTCTTGCTGTCCCATTTCCCGATAGCTCCCGCTGATTTGAATTCAAGATGGATTGACTCTTCAATTTCATTCTCGATAAGTGCCAGAATATCTTGAATCGTATAATTTGTTTTTGAAAAAAAATCTTCCATCGCCACAAAAAAGAACGTTAGTGCACAAATTTTCTTATCTGCAAATATACTGATTTTCTCGAAAGAAAACGTTATCTACGTGGGGACTAAATACTAATTAATTCAAATTGTTCCCGTCGTTTTTGTAGAGTTTCTATGATTATAACCAAACAAAATATAAGGAAATATAAACAAATGGATTGCTTGAACGAGCATTGAAGGATGATTTGTGGATGTGGAAATGAATTGATGTCGTGTATCGCATCTTGCAAATATGTTGTGGAAAAATTGAGAATGGAAACTAACGTGCTCGAAACCAGCGGAATCCAACTCGTTGCCAAAACTACTATTGTTAGCGTGAGGACTACGAACGACAATGGTATCACCACTATGTTGGTAAGCAGACTGTATGTTGGAACTGTGCCGAAATAATAGAGAGTGAGCGGCATTGTGCCTATCTGCACGGCGACGGAAACGGCTATGATGCCCCAAAGGTATGAACCAATGGGTGTTTCTGGATGAAAAAGATTTTGTATGAGCGTTCCGAAATATACTATGCTCAATACTGCCGCGTACGATAATTGGAATCCTATGGAAAACAAATCGTTAGGAGACAAAAATAGTGAGAAGAAAGCTGCCGCGGCAAGCGTGTTGTATGTGCTGCAGTGTCGTTTCAACAATAACGAAATCGATACCATTGTACACATAATCGATGCCCGTTGTACCGATGGGCTCATTCCCGTGATGCAGGCGTATGCCCATATTCCCAAAATACAACACAAAAGTTTGAGCCACAAAAAATTACGGTTGCGGATAAAGCCAAACATAAACAACAGCAATCCGTTGATTATACCGACGTGCAGTCCCGAAACGGCAAGAATATGCATGGCTCCTGCGGTTTGAAATTCTTTTTTCGTGTCATCGTCGAGTAACGATTTGTCGCCAAAGGTAAGGGCGGCTATCAATTGATGATTTTTCTCGTCCAGCCCCAGTTTTTTCAAGGTTTCGAGTGCATTTCCCCGAAGCTTCATACAAACCGACGGCAAACTGTTCTGATGTCCGATTCGTTCCCATTGTCCACTTCTGACGTACGCCTGTGAATGAATATATTGGTTTGCAAGAAACGCTTTGTAGTCAAACGTGGAGCTGTCTTTGTTTTCAATGGGACGAAATGTGTTTTTGAGCGAAATGACGTCGCCGTAACGCAACGATTGTGAAAGACTGTCTTTTTGTATGTAAACAACTGATTTGCAGGATGATTCTTCCAAGGTTTCAATGAGAACTTTGTATGTTTTAGCCTTTTCTTCGTTGTTGCTGATGATTTTTCCAACCACAATGTCGGATTGAGGAATGAGGGTGTATCGTTGTTGGTGCAGGGCGGAGCAAACATAGCCCGCAATACAGAAATAGAACACTAAAACATGAATGTGGATTTTTTTGAATACTTGTGCCGATGCAATGCACACACAAGCGGAAATAACGAGTGTCGCCATCCAAACCAGAGACGATGCAGTACACGGAGCGAATCTATGAAATAGTATTCCGAGAATAAATGCGGTGGTGACGCATACACACGGATTTCGAGCCAATATACGTTGTCGTATATCGGACAGGGCGGCTTTAAAAAATGTCATTAGTTTAGGTCTTCTCTATATTTTATGAAATTTAATTTTATATCGTGTTGAAACTTTTCCTTTAAGAATGTTGTTCAATTTCCCACTCAACATTTTGCGTTTCAGTGGGTTAAGACGGTCGATAAAACATTTTCCGTCCAAATGGTCGTATTCGTGCTGAATAATTCGGGCGCAGATGCCGGTGAATGTTTCGGTGTGTTCCACAAATTGTTCGTCAAGATAGCGAATCGTCACATCCGATGGACGCGACACATCTTCGAAAATGCCGGGAAAGCTGAGGCAGCCTTCGTTAAACATCCATTCTTTGCCTTTTGTTTCAATAATTTGCGGATTGATAAATGTACGGACAAATCCTTTTGCGTCGGGATAATCCTCGGCAAATCCATTCGCATCGACTACAAACACACGAATTGACAAACCAATCTGCGGAGCGGCAAGTCCCACACCTTCGGAATTTTTCAATGTATCGTATAAATTAGTGATAACAGTTTGAAAATCAGGATAATCCTTATCAATATCCACTGCAACTTTCCGTAGAACAGGGTTTCCGTATGCTACAATTGGTTTTATCATAATTTTTGTTTTTGAACGTGCAAATGTATGAAAACAAGTCGAAAAAAGAAATAATGCAGTATATTTGTGTGGAATAACTAAACTCGATACATGTATGATACATTTAAACCCACAAAGAAAAACAAGAGTCTTAATATTACTTGCTGTTCTTTCCATATTTACTGAATTTTGTTTTGCACAACAAGTAAAAATTACACTTCCTCCAAAGAAAGCCATATTTGGATATAACAAAAGTCCCTATAAGGTTGTCGTAATAGATGATTATGCAGATTATAATATTCACCAAAAAAACAAAATTGCTATTAAAAGGGCGAAAAAAAATTGTCGAATTAAAACGCCCGTAGAGGAACTTAATTCTCTGTTCTGTTCTGTAATTGAATGCATTGACAATGAATTGTCTTTAGACTGTAAAAAATTGTATTTTAGTTCGATAGATGATTTCTATAACCGAATAATACTTTACTCAAGCAGAAATAAGAAATTTTTCTCCACACATAATTGTTGGATATATAAAAAACAAGGGGAAACACCAGTCGGGGTCGCTCAAATGTTTTATATGAAATGGGATTCGGTAAACTTCTCTATGAGTAGAGAAGTTCTATCCACCATATTACGATTATCTCCCAAATTTATCTTCGCTTACACTGGAGAAAAAAATCAGTGTTATTATTGTGTTTTCGAAAATGATGTGCAAATCCTCTATGAGGATAAGGAAGGAATTAAGAATTACTCTGTGATTAAGGACACTATAACAAAAGAATCTTCAAGAATATCGTTTGACGATATACCCAAAGAAGTAATAGATAATTTCGACAGAATGGGTATAGATAATAATCTGCTTCTAAACGAATATGAAGCGGATTATTTGAATTGTATATTTAAATCGTGTCGAGGAAATTTCGATTTTAAGGGGAAACGAGTTGACTTTTCTGCTCCTGGTGTTTCAAAAGGATCCTTTTTTAAAGGAGAAAGGAATCGTTGCCTTGAAAAAGCATATCCAACGACGTGTGATGAATTTATAACCTTAGACATAGGAAATCATAATAATTGTGACGCCATTATAAGTTTAAACTTTTGGCATGAATATGATACAAAACCAACAAAAAGGAGAAAATAAATATCGTGCAATGAATTTTATATATCGCTATTTCTACGATTCGTTAAATCAGTTGTATCTTATGGATTACCCAGATAATACAAACGAACTTCTTCTTTCTAAAATACTCTATAAATTAAAATTTAACTGTCCAAAAAAGGGAAGTACTTTAATACAATAAATTATGAGAGTACTATTTGTAATATTTTTTACTTTGTTTATACAAAATGCTATTGCTTTACAAAACATTGTCATATCTGATAACGATAAACTTATATTTTATGATATGGAGCGCAATATTCAAAAAGAGATAATTTCGATCAATAATCTTGAACTCTGGGAATTTGGATGTTGTTACCATCACGACAACAAATATATTGTAACATTATACAAAAAGAATGATTATTATTTCTTTTATCAAAATAAATTTTTATCCGAAATTATTGTGGAATTTGACGAAAATGATGTGACATTAAAAAATGACACAATAATAGAAAATAAATATTTCTATAGAGTTTCTAATTCTGAATTAGAGCATCTTTCTATAACAAATATAGAGGATTTATATTGTAATAAAATACAGATATTAAACAATATGGGATTTGTAGAAACCAAAGACAGCAATGGAAATATTTTCTCTATTCTTGAACCAAAACAAATTGATAAAGGTTATAAAATAGGATATTTTAATCCATCTTTTTCTTCTGATAGGGAAAAAATAATCTGTGAGAGAATTGTTGGAAAATATGATTGGAGGAAAATAAAAGAGCTTCCGACTATTGTGGAATATAATATACACAAAAATGAATTTAAGGATTTTTATATTGAAGGCTGTTGTCCATTATATTCAAACGACGATAAATATATTTTATATAAAAAAGGAAATCAGTGTTTCGTATATGACACTAATAGCAATGAGAATATTTTTTCTTGCAATGCAACCCAAGCAATATGGGTAGAATGAAATCGAATATGCCATTTATAACACGGGAATTTACAATGTTTTGGCATCTCAATCATATAAAGTATTAAAATGAAAAAGTTATTATTATTAAATATTGTGTTTTTTCTACATTCATGCTCTCTATATAAACAAGATTTTGTATCTATGAATGTTGCTCAAAAAGAAACTCTTGTGACAATTTATAGCAAGACGCAAGATTATGGAGTTATAGAATTTTTAAGATATATAGATAATAAGTATCAATTGTTAGTTTATTCATACAGAGTGGATTTAAAGCAAAATACTTCTGTATGCACATTGAGATCTAATGAATTCTATGAACTTGAGGACCAAAAATTAAACAAAGATTGGATGACAATGTCTATGTTGCAAGAACAAAAATATTATGAGAAATATTTCAATTGTTTTACCCTCGGTTTTATAGATTTATCTAATGAAGAAAAAATCAAAATTTTAGATGAAATAGCTTCAAGGAATTAATATTTATCTTCGTTCCATATACGATTGCAGAATGATAGTGGCGCTGATGCTATCGACAACTTCTTTGTTTTGGCGGTCTTTTTTCTTCATGCCGCCGGCAAGCATCGCCTGATGTGCAATCGTTGAGGTAAATCGTTCGTCCATCTCGCTGATGGGCATATTGGGAAATGTTTTTTGAAACTGTTTCTCAAAAATTTTCACATGTTTTGCATTTTCCGAGGGTTCGTTACGGAGCGTTGTGGGCATACCAATCACCACGTGGTCAACTTGTTCCTTGGCAAAATAGTCCGTAAGAAATTGTATCAAATCGCAGCTTCGCACTGTTGTCAACGCGTTGGCAATGAGTTGCAACGGGTCGGTGACCGCAATTCCCGTGCGCTTCGTTCCGTAATCTATAGCAAGTATTCGTCCCATAAGTGATTCCTTTCTATTGTAACCAATGCAAATATATAAGCAAAGGCGTTGTTTAGTTACAGAAAACTGAAGTAATTCAATTTTTGAAAACAATTTTTCAAACCTCTGCCTTGATTTGGCATACCTTTGTTTTTTTGCTCTACAAATTTTATTCTCTTTTGTACCAAGGCTAAATTTTAAAAAGCTCTAAGGGATTCATTGTGAAAAACTTTTCAAATGGTATTCCGTCCGTACCAATCACAAGTGACAACGATGGATGAAATTTCCCTTGAAACAAGGCTATGCCTTCGTTTTGGGAATCAACACCGCTTTTTACTTCCAGCGACACAATTTTTTCTCCACATTTCAACACAAAGTCCACTTCCTTGGAATTTTCGTTCCAATAATATAATTCATAACCTTCTGTCTTCGAATAATTTAACAAATGTGTGCCAACTGCTGATTCCACCAAACGTCCCCAATATGTTGTGTCTGCTTTTGCTTCTGCAAGAGTTTTCATACTTTGAATGCTCATCAAGGCATTATTGTGAACTTGCAGTTTAGGTTTCGAGGCACGTTGGTAGATAATGCTTCCCGCATATTTGTCGAGACCGCACAACAGACCTGCCGCGTTTAAAAGGTCGAGATACCCGCCCAAAGTCGTAAGATTTCCTTTCTCGTTCAGCTCCCCTTGAATTTTGTTCAGCGAAAGAATTTGTGCGGAATACGAACTACCAATGTCAAACAGCCGTCGAAGCAGAATGGGCTTGTTCACCTGTGTCATCATAAGAATATCCTTCGACAGAGTTGTTTCCACCAACGACTGACGCACGTAACTACGCCATCGCTGTTCATCGCCGACAAGCGAAGCAGCCCCGGGATAGCCACCGTACATAATATACTGGTCAATCGAAAAATCAAATGCTTCTTTCATTTCGGCATACGACCAGTGGGTGATATACATCTGCTCAAACCTCCCAGCCAGTGATTCCGACAAACCTTTTTGAATCAACAACGACGAGGAGCCAAGTAAAACAACTTTTATCGGCCGATGGCTTTGCGTATCGGCATCCCATTCCTTTTTTACTATCTCGCTCCAATTCTGAATCTTTTGAACCTCGTCAATAACCAATAAAAAATCTTGGTCTTTTTTCTCGCTTTGTTCCACACGGGCTCGATTCCAAACCGTATGCAACCACGCATCGTCCATGCCTGCAATATCGTCGGCGGTAACAAACAGATATGGCGTTTCAATTTCTTCGAGAACCTGTGTCATCAACGTTGTTTTTCCCACCTGACGAGGTCCAAACAATACTTGGATAAACTTTCTTGGCTCTTTTAAACGATTTATAACCGTTTGATATATAGTTCTTTTCATTGTGTTAAAAATTTTATTAGGTGTATCTAATAATTTTATTAGACAAATGTAATAATTTTTTTTGGCGAGGCAAAAAATTTCTAAGAAATTCATGATTTTTTCAAACCTCCGCCTTGATATGGCATACCTTGTGTTTTTCTTTGTCGAAAAAAAACAATGGAATTGTTAGATTTTAATGTAGACAAAGACTGGACGGAAACGGGCAAGCAGTTGAAAAAGATGATTGCCACAGTTTTGGGCGAAAACGAGTTTGAAACCATCACAAACGCCGAAGCGAAAGTTGTGGCGAATGGTATTTGGGAAAGTTGCTACAAAGTATCTTGGGTATCCATTGATTACCTTGATGTAAAGCATTTTCTTGTTGGCGAAAATGGAGATGAAACCACGTGCGAGAAGGCAATTTTTGTCTCGAGTGGTTATGGAAAAACGCTCAAAGAAGCGTACGAAAATGCGTTGAAACACCCTTTTATCAACGATTTACAAGTTCAGTGTGAAGAGAATTTCAGCAAATTGCAGTTCCCACATCGAATTATGATGCTTATTGCCGTTAACAACGTAGAAAACGAACCTACTACAGGGGAACTTGAGGAAATATTTTCGTATCTCCATAAGTCTCAAGACGATACCTATATTTTATGGAATTATTTATTAGACGAATCAATGACGGAACCAATACGGGTATGTTTGGTGGTGGTGAATGATTGATTTCAAATTCCACACATGAAAAAATTTTTTCAAACCTCTGCCTTGATTTGGCATAGATCGAGAATATGTTTGCGAAGTAATTAATAATTAAAAGTTGTGCCCGACACATATTAGGGATTATGGATATGAACGATTATTATTTTTACGTTGCCCCAGACGAAGATGGTATGGGATGGGAATTTACGATTAGAGAGTTAATTGATATGGAATTCAAATCCAATCCTGATAATTTTCCCGACAAAACCGCAAAAACAGAATTCTTAAAAAAGTTGATTGCCGATGTTGAGGAGTGTATCAAAAAAGTGGAAAACGATAGTGAAATCAATAACTAAACGGAGATGCCGAAAGCCGTAAGTGGAGGCAAAAATTAAAAATATTAATAGTATGTATCAATTAAATTTCCCGAACGGAAACGTTCAAACGTACAGTTCACAAGGTGAATTGTTGAATGCGGCACGACTTTTAGGTGGCGAAGCAAAATTTATTAATGGTAAAATCTATGCTTTCGTGCCGAAAAAGTAGGATTGTGGCGGCAAGATGATAAATTCGTCTTGCCGTTTTTTTTTGAAAAACTTGTATATTTACTGCAAATTTGTTGTATGGAAAAACAAGAATTAGAAGACTTATTAAATTTTTCCAAAGAATTTAGGAAAAAGAAAGAGGAGGAAGAAAATAAACTTCCTTATCATGTCAATATAATTGATGAATTGCACATTAATGAAAACGGGCATAGTCGGGTATTGACAAAATTGTTGCAGTATAAAAACGAAAAGAACGAATATGAAATCTTGCAATCTTTGTTAGATTCTGTAAAGCAGAAAAATCCAAACTTTGGAGAAATAAAAATTACAAACCCTACAATTACTCAAGAAAAGGAAAGAATTGATTTATGGGTTCGTGATGATGATTATGCAATCATCTTTGAAAATAAAGTATATAATGCGGAAGATCAAGATGCTCAAATTTGTCGATATATTGAAAGAACCAAAGAGAAAAAATATAAAGAAGAGCAAATTTTTGTGATTTACCTTTCAAGAGATGGGAAAGAACCAGACTCGCAGTCGTGGGGAGAATATAAAGAAAGTTTCAAATCAAGATACATTAATTTGTCTTTCAGATATGATATTCTGCCATGGTTAAAATCCATAGTTATTCCTAATGTACGTCAGAAAGATGTGTTTTTATCGTCTGCATTATTGCAATACGTTGATTATTTAGAGGGAAATAAAATGTTTAGAACAGGTTCAATTTATTATAATATGAATATGGAATTAAATAACTTGATTGAGGAGCATTATAATACAAAAGACATAGATAAACTCCTAATAGACAAAGACAATATTTCTTTAGTTGTTGAACAAATGAATCAATTGTGTAATAAGAAATTTGAAGATTTATACGATAAATGGAGAACAAACACGGAAACTGATTTTAAGACTTTAAAACCAAGTCAGAATGGGTATTGGCCGATTACACAAGTAACAATAGAAAAATTTATGGAATGTGGAAATGTTAACG
Organism: Bacteroidales bacterium; assembly: GCA_017552705.1. Lineage (GTDB taxonomy): Bacteria > Bacteroidota > Bacteroidia > Bacteroidales > UBA1715 > UBA1715. The sequence continues at coordinate 28,988 of JAFZOY010000010.1, read as the reverse complement.
TTTCCATTTCAGGTGGTCATACAGACCCATATGGCAATTTTTACGTGGGAATAGCTCCTTTACCAGAAGACAAAAGAGAAATGGTGAGAGAAAAATTAAAATTAAAAAAATCAGAAATTGAACTCCCTAATGAGAATCAAGGGATACATAGATGCTTTGGTCTCGGAGAATACAATGAGGCTTACTCGTTTTTTAAGAAATTGATAAATGAATGCAAACATTGAAGTAATAATTTAATTCACCTATCAATATAAATCTCATAATTCTGTTCAAATTCACGAACGAAAATAAAGTCGTAAAGGCTGAACCATGTGTGGTCGTAAAGGTTATGGAATCCATAGAGCAAATTCATATCCTTGCTCCAATCTGTCGGCAGATGTTCGTTCCAATTATCAACCCTTTCGCCTGCTCTTCCAAGATATAGGAAATAGTCTAAGGTGTTGATGTTTTCTGGACAATCTTTATCCATAAATAAATCGTTTATGCCTACGAGGTCGTAATAGTTATCGTAACCGCCGTATGACAAAATGTTCCAAATATCGTGGCTACGCTCTGTTTGTATTGGGTGTAACGCAGGATATTCGCCTAACGTCAGTTTCGATTCCACACGAAATGTTTTGTCATCGTTCCAACGTAGTACTTTGTCGTAGTATTCTTTTGTTTTTTCATACGTTTCAACAAGCGCATTACGAAGACTTTCGTTGAATGTTCTCAAAAGTTTCGATGTTTCGTTGTTGAAAGGAAACGCTGCGTCAAGAAATTTCTTTCGTTCAAGAAAAAGTCTCTCGATTTCATTGTCGTTGTTTTTGCAAGGATGTTCTTCAAGAGAGAGAATGGTTTCCTCTATATCAACAAGTTTCGGGTTCTCGTAAAGTTTTTCTATATTCATTTCTATCAGATTTTTCACAAACGTATATACAACCTCTGCCAAAACACGGCACAGCCATATTTTTTTCAACCTCTGCCCTGATATGGCACACCTTGCGTTTATGTTTGCAACAGAAAACATAAAATTACTAATATGAAACATTCAAAGAAACAAGAAAAAATCTCCTTAATCGGTATTGGTAAAGTTGGTATCAGTGTTGTCAGTGATGTTCGACGCAATTTGCAACACAATGCTAATCTCCAAATTCAGTTTTGTTGTTGGCATTTCAAGGGAATGGAATTATCTATGGAAAAGGAAAACGTTCCAACAAACGCAGAGGATATTGTTGTAAATGTAAATGATATCATTGATTTTTCAAGGTTTAAAGGTCGTCTTTCTATAGTAATTGTAGGACTTGAAGGAAAAACTGGGGCTATGGCAAATGTTCTAGCTGAAGCATTACAAAAGAATGGAAGCACAGTTATCGGTATCGGCATTCTGCCGTATGATGTTGAAGGAGCAACAGAAAAGGCGAAGCATGCCTTGAAGTTATTAGGCGAAAAAGCTACTGCCACCATTGTTTTACATAATCAACAAATCAAGGAACAATATGGCAAAATGCCTTTGTCTTCCGCCTTACAAGAGGCACATAAAGTCATTGCAGAAGTAATTTTTCATATTTCATCAAATAATTACAGGTCGTTTATTTTTCGCTATCGGTTGAAAAGATTTATCGACAAATTAAACAGTCCAATGGTTACTTTTTATAAATAGTAGAAAAATGGAAATTTTAAAAGAACAAAACAATTTTCCCATTGTCGCATTCGATTTGGGAACGGTCAACTCGGTTGTTGTAGCTGGTGGAAACGTACTTGTTGATGTGCCATCGTGGTTAGGTATTGAAATGGAAAGCAAAGGTCCCAAAGTTTGCTGCAAGTGGGACGAGGCAAGGAATATGAAAGGGCGGAACATTTCAACGGTTAAAATCATTCAACCAATGAAAAATGACAGTATGTTTTACAACAGCGTTGAACTTTTGGTTCTGGAGTTGCTGTTGGAAGCAAAGAAAAAATGTTCCATATCGGCAGAAACGAAAATCGGAATAGGAATCCCTCTGGATTTCACGTATGGCGACCGCCTTGTTTTTCGCGAAGCGTTCAAAAACCTTGGATGTAACAATGTGTATCTGATTCCTTCGATTTTTGCCGTTGCAATTGCCCAAGGATTGAATGTGAATAATGTCTTGGGCAAAATGATAATTGAAATTGGTGGCGGAAAAACACAGATTGCGGTGATTTGTATGGGCGGAATTGTTGTGTGCGAAAGTATTCCTATTGGTGGCGAAGCCTTTACAGCGGCGATTCAGGAAGGATTGCGAATCAATCATAATATAAAAGTTAGTGAATGTACGGCGGAAGGAATAAAGAGAACGTCGGGAACGGCGCTTGTAGATATGGAAAATCCGCAAGCGTACTATGTTGTTTCTGGAGCGCACATAGTCACGGCTGAGCAAATCGAAGTAAAACTTTCTCCGAACGAAATAGCCGAATGTCTGCACGAACCATTGACGAAGATTGAAAACGCCGTGTCAAACGTACTGGAACGTGTCCCCCCTGAATTGTTCAACGACTTTGCTGTTGACGGAATTTGGCTGTCGGGTGGAGGAGCAATGCTATATGGTTTAGCAGAACGTTTGAGCAGAAAGACTAAAATTAAAGTCAAACTCGTTGACGATACATTTTATTCCGTTGCACAAGGCGTTGAAATGGCACTGAAGAATTTAGAGGAAAATCAGTTTATTATAAAATTATAAAAGAAATGAACGAGAATAACGTTTTACTGCTTGCCGTTGGCGACGGGGCAATCAACATTGTGGAACAAAACATGGAAAAACTTTCGGAACATTTTTCCGTGGCTACAATCCGCAAAGATGTTTATTTTGATTCCGCCGATGCTCAATGGCAATCAATGCTGAAGTTGGTTGTTCCCCAAGACGTGAAATATGTATGTTTGCTGAATTGTCTTGGTGGCGACGATGACTTGACAGTACTGTCAATCATGAACGCTTGCGTTTCAAGAGATATTTTGGTGATTGGTGCATTGGTGTTCCCATTTTCGTTTGAAGGAAGTTCACGTTTTCAGTTGGCTGACAGTAAATTGTCAATTATGGAAAAAGGGATTCCTCAATTTGATTCAGTTGAATTTGACGAAACACGTACAAAGTACAACAGTTGTCATTGTATAATAAAATTTTTCAACGACGATATGTTTATACATTTTCCGAATGATTTGTTTTATAAGGCATTGCGGCACTTTAACGAGGAAATCTGCGATGGAATCATTACTCACATGAAAGAACTTTCTTACATAATTCCATTCGATTGATGAGGATTGTTTCTCGTTGTTCTGTAGCATCAGGTAAAAATTCATCAAACAAAAAGTTGTTGTTTTGAAAAATTCCAAATTTTGTCGTATTTTCGCTACAATGTAAATTTAAATAGTACGATATGGAAACAAAAGCTTTTGAATTGATGAAACTTCCGTATGCAGCCGATGCATTGGAACCAATAATTAGTAAACAAACAATAGAATTTCATCACGGCAAACATTTGGCTGGATATGTGAATAATCTCAATAATTTGATACAAGGGATTGATTTTCAGAATCTTTCGTTGGAAGAAATCGTACTGAAATCCGATGGAGGCATTCGCAATAATGCAGGTCAGATTTTGAACCATAATTTATATTTCGAACAATTTGCCAAAGCTCCAAAATCAGTGCCAATGGGAAAATTGGCCGATGCCATAACTCGCGATTTTGGCTCGTTCGACGCATTCAAGGATGAATTTCAGAAAAAAGGAGCTACACTTTTTGGTTCTGGCTGGGTGTGGCTTTCGGCTGACAAAAACGGCAAGTTGGTGATTACCCAAGAAACAAATGCGTCAAATCCTATCCAACAGGGTTTGCGTCCGTTGCTCACGTTCGACGTGTGGGAACACGCATATTATTTGGATTACCAAAATCGTCGTCCCGACCACTTGGCTGCTTTGTGGCAGATTGTTGACTGGAGCGTGGTTGAAAAGCGTTACGAATAATCATGTTGAACGACACGATTGTAGAACATTTATTTTCTGTGTCAGACGAGGCTTACGCCGCATTTCAGCGGCCGTTATTGCCTTCTATCGATGCGGATTCTATGATTGGTGTTCGTACCCCCGAACTGAAACGATATGCCAAGGAATTGTTGAGAAACACTGATGTTTCAGCGTTTCTCAACACCTTGCCTCATCGCTATTTCGAGGAAAATCAACTTCATGTTTTTATAATCTCTGGAGAAAAAGATTTTGAAGTATGCCTGCGTCGAGTGGCGGAGTTTTTGCCGTATATCGACAACTGGGCGACATGCGACCAACTTTCGCCCCGAATTTTTGCAAAGCATAGCGAAAAATTGTTGCCATATATAGAGAAATGGCTGAAATCGAAACACGAGTATACTGTGCGGTTCGCTATTTGCTTGCTTATGCGCCATTTTCTCGACGATACGTTTTCACCCCGTTACCATGAATTGGTCGCTGGTGTAAAACGTGATGAATACTATATCAAGATGATGCAGGCATGGTATTTTGCCACAGCGCTGGCCAAACAATACGATGCCACGTTGCCAATATTGCAAAATCATCGTCTTGCTCCGTGGATACACAACAAAACTATACAAAAAGCCGTGGAAAGTTTTCGTGTTTCCGATGAACACAAATGCTATTTGCGCACGCTAAAAGTCGCTGGGGCGAAATAATGTCGCGCAACCATGTTTAGGGAATTTCACCCCACAATTGAAATTTTCACACCGAAATAAAAGATTTTGCGTATTCGAAAGGGCACATATACCTTTTTTTTTGAACGAGAGATTATAACTGCGAATTTTGCAGAAATCAAAACCAAAAATTATGGCTCATAAGTATGTAGCGAGAGATTTCTCGAAATTCAAAGATGTTACAAGAGTGTTTGATATTCTTGACTATTACAAAGACAATAACCCTCATCAGCAAATTGCCTTAGGTGGTAAAAACACTGGTTCGTGGGTAACCTATAGTCCAGATGAATACCATGAATATGCAAACAATGTTAGTTATGCGTTGATGGCATTGGGCGTTCAGCCGGGCGACAAGGTTGCGATTATTTCAACAAACCGTCCAGAATGGAATATGCTCGATATGGGTATTATGCAGATTGGTGCTGTTGTTGTGCCTGTTTATCCAACTATCGGCGAAAACGATTACCGTTATATTTTGAATCACTGCGAGGCTAAGGTTGTGTTTATGGAAGGTGCCGAAGTGATGAAAAAAATCACCGCTGTGAAAGATGACCTGAAAAGTGTTGAACATTTCTACACGTTCATTGACAGAAAGGAATATCCATATTTTTCACAGTTGATTGATTTGGGTAAAGCAAACCAAAAACCTGAAGAACTTGATTCACGTAAAAAAGCAGTTTCCACAAATTCTTGTGCTACAATCGTTTATACTTCGGGTACAACGGGTACACCTAAAGGTGCTATGTTGTCGCATAGTAATATTGTAAATCAGTTGAAATCGTTGCGTGCAACTCCATCGGCTTCGTCAACGCGTGCGTTGAGTTTCTTGCCGTTGAGCCACGTGTACGAACGTATGTTGGTGTATTTGTACCAATATCTTGGAATGTCGGTTTATTATGCTCAAAACTTGGGTACTATCGGCGAAAACATCAAGGAAATTTGCCCGACAATGATGACGTGCGTTCCTCGTGTGTTGGAAAAAATGTATGATAAAATCTACGACAACGGAAAGAAATTGACTGGCTTCTCGAAAAAGATTTTCTACTGGTCGATTAACGTTGCAAAACAATATCGCATTGAAAGAGGTGACCGTCCATTTGGCTACAATTTGAAACTTGCCATTGCAAGAAAATTAGTCCTCAATAAGATTACGGCTGCTGTTGGTGGCGATTTCGATATTATCGTGTCGGGTTCCGCAGCAATTCCTTCTCATTTGGTTTCGTTCTTCTGTGCGGCAGGTATGCCAATGTTCGAAGGCTATGGAATGACAGAAACTTCGCCGGTTATCGCTGTAAGCAACCGTAACAAATATGGTCGTGAGGCTGGTACTGTAGGTCAAGCTCTTGATGGCGTTGATGTTCGTATTTCTGAACGTGGCGAGGTTATTTGTAAAGGTCACAATGTGATGATGGGTTACTACAAAGCTCCTGAATTGACTGCTGAGGTAATCGACGAAGATGGTTGGATGCACACGGGCGACCTTGGAAAATTCAACGACAGAGGTCAGTTGATTCTTACAGGTCGTATCAAATCGTTGTTCAAAACAGCATTTGGTAAATATGTGAACCCACAGATTCTTGAGGAACGTTTCACTACTTCTCCATTCATCGAAAACATGGTTGTTGTGGGTGAAGGTCAGAAATTTGCCGCTGCAATTATTTCTCCGAATTTCGAATTCTTGAAAACATGGTGCGCAGGCCACGAGGTTCAATATACCAGCCCTGCTGAATTGGTGAAGGATAAAACTATCATCGCTCGTTTCAAACGTGAAATTGATACGTTCAACAAGGAATTTGGTGATACTGAACAAATTAAGAAATTCGAACTTGTTCCCGAAACTTGGGGAATGGAAAATGGTTTCCTAACTCCAACGTTGAAGGTAAAACGTGGCGTTGTTGCCGATCGTTACAAAGAAACAATTGCAAAATTGTTTGTTTAGGCAACGTCGACGATTTCGTCTAAATCAACATACCAAATATACCCTTGTGCGGTATAGCCCATAAGTGAGAGGATATTCATATATTCTCTCACTTGTTTTTTATGGCTGTCGGGCTTGTCTTTGGTAAATTTATAGTCGATAATCGTTACATTTTTCCCTTTGATGAGCATACGGTCGGGACGTTTTTCGGTGCCGTTTTGCAACATAAGCGGTTGTTCGGTTAGAATGCAGTCCCACGAATCGTCGAACCAGTGCGCAATCCGTTCGTCCGAAAGTTTTTCAGTCAGTTTTTTGCTGATGGTGTTTTTGTCGTCCTGAGAATAAATTTCGGGCGGACAATATTGGTTCACGTATCGCTCGATGTCGGCGATGGTGTTGATGTGTTCGAGAATCTTGTGCATCAGCAAGCCATGCTCTCGCTCGGTTTCGGGAGATTGTAGTTTTTCAACGAAATCTTTTGCGTTTTTGTCTGGCAACAATTTTGTGTTTGCCGTTTCTCCTTCGGGAATCGTGACGATAGGGTATGTGTTGAAATATTGCATTTGCTGTTGCTGCTCTTTTTGTTTTGAAGCGGCCGGCTCTCCAATACGAAACGTGTAATTTTTGATTTCGGCATTGGGTAAGGTGGTGAGAACTGAGTCGAAAATCTTTTGCGCACTTTTGTCTTTGGTGGTGCATTTATCGAAAATGTACAATTCTTCGCGAGGTCGTGTACAAGCCACGTACAACGCATTTATGTTGTCGATTTCGGTATTGAAAAGTTCTGCCACATATTCGTCCTCGAGATGCGTGTTGCATAAATTTCCGGTGAGATTGACCAACGGAAGTTCTTTGTATGTTGTTTTGTATAAGGCGGTTATGTTCGGAAGTCGCCGTTTTGTGAATCGTGGCATAATCACCACGGGATATTCAAGACCTTTGGAACTGTGTACGGTTGATGCGCTCATGCAACCCGACACGTTTGCTTGTTGTAGATACGTTTTGTCTTGGATTTCGTTCCAATGTTCCAGAAAATGTGAAATGCTTGTATTGTTGTTTTTGCAGTATGCATATACAAGATTCTGGAAATCAGTGATAAACGGAATTTCCGTCTCTGTAGCCAATTCAAATATTTCTATGATGCTTTCGCACGTTTCAAACAGTGACATATTGCGTTGGATGGTCGCTGCGGGCAATTCATCGGATTGGTGGATTTGTTTGTAAAGGACGCTGAGCAATTCGTTGAGATATGCTTCCGCTTTTGTGTTTTCTGGCTCTATGAGTTTTTGTAAGTAAGTGGTTATGAATAGAATAGCAGGAGAGTTATTCAACAATAGAGCTTCTTTGCTTACTATAGAAAACGCATCTTTGTAGGCTTCAAATTCAGGAAGTTTTTTCTTCTCGTTGAAGAACGAAACCAATTCGCTGATGTCCTTGTTCCTGTAACATAGAAACACGATGTCGTCGGGCTTGCGTCCCGCTTTGAAAAGTGAGACCACTTTTTCAAAAATCGATTCAAGCAGGACATTTTCCGCGTCTTCGCTGCTGAGTTCGTTCTTCGCATTGATTACGCTGATTTCCACGCACCCGCCGTCGCCTTTGGTCACGCCTTGTTTGCAGTCGCTATAAATGTTTTGTATTGTGTCGTGCGATGTTGCATGTTCCGCATTGAAATTGTATTCAACGTAGTTGGCGTATGCCGAGAAAAACGAATTGTTGAACTCCACAATGTTTCGTAGGCTTCTGTGGTTGTCGGGGATAGTATATATCTGAGAATCAAACTCTTGGTTTTCGTGTAAGTAGTGGAGTAGTTTCCAGTCTCCATTTCGGAATCGGTAGATTGATTGTTTCACATCACCGATTATGAGAGCATCGTGCGATGTTCCTAACAAGTTGGATATGATTGGCTTAAAGTTTTCCCATTGCATCTTCGATGTGTCTTGGAACTCGTCAATCATAATATTGTCAATGGTTTGACCGATTTTCTCATATACAAATGGCGTGTCGCTTCCGTTGATAATGGTTTTGAGGAATTTGTTGGCAAACGCAAGGAAAAATGTATTTTCGTCTTTGCAATATGTATCTAACTCATTCTGAATATATTGCGAAAGAATAATTCCTTGTTTGTGGGCCAGAATTTTTTGTTCCGTCAGTATTATGCGTTTTTCTTCAGATTCATTGCTTGTAAGATTGTGAAGTTTTATTAAAAGTTGCTGAAAATCAGGGGAATATAATTTTTGAATTTCCGCAACAAAGTTTTTCCCTGTTACTTCTTCGGCATAGCACGCCGCTTCTGCCAATTCTTTGCTGAAATCTTTGTTTTTCAGTTTTTTAAGTACAAGCAATTTGTTTTGCCTTGAACCGCCTTTAAAATCTTTATCTATCTGTAAACCAGACTGTTCAATTTTTTTGAGCGCTTCCGCTGCAAGTCCCGAAACTGTTTTTTCGTACGTGGAGACGTGTTCCTCCATTTGCTTGAACAAATTGCGGAGATTGTTGATTTTTGTTTTTTGGTCTTCGTTTTCAACAATGGAATCCTGGTATTGCTCGCTGAAAAATATATTGCTCTCCCTGATGATTTCCCTCTTTATGTCGGTGTTTTTGTTCTCCTCAATGTCGTCGAACGCAAAATCCACAATGGTTTGGTGGAGTTCTTCGTTTTCAAGAGAATGAACGAGTAGATTTTTGACAATCGTTTCTAGAATTTCGTCTTTGCGCAGTTCCAATGTGAATTTTGGCGCTAGTCTGAGGTCTTTTGCGAAGGCGCGGATTATTTTCTGGGTGAAGGAATCTATAGTCTCAATGTAGAAAAATGAGTAGTTGTGCAGTATTTCCTTATAAAGGTTTGCCGCGGTGTTTTGAATATATGTCAACGAATGTCCGTCTGCTTGTAATTCGCTGATATATTTTGCCTTAGAATTGTATGAGAGTTCGTAAAGCGCCTCTAAAATTCTGTTTTTCATTTCCCCACAGGCGTTGTTGGTGAAGGTAACAGCCAAGGTTTTACGGTAATTCTTTGGATTTTTGAATAAAAGTTGAATATACTGTAACGTGAGCGTGTATGTTTTCCCTGCTCCAGCAGAGGCTTTATAAATATTTAGCATAACGAAAATTTTTCTAAAAATACCGAAATCTGCAATATGTGTCAAGATAAATTGTGTCTCATTTATGAAGATTTATACCTATGAACACGATTTAGTTTGTTTATTCGTATCTTTGCGGCGATGGAATACAAAAATTTTTTTGATATTGCAATAATCGGAGCGGGACCATCGGGATGTTCTGCCGCTTTAACGTTACGCAACTCCAGTTGTTCCGTTGGTTTGTTTGAAAAATCGGAATTTCCCCGAAATAAGATTTGCGGCGATGGTTTGTGCGATCGAAGCGTCAACACGCTAAAAGCAATCAATCCTGCGTATCTCGAGGAATTTCTTTCCACCCAGAAGTCAATGTGTATTCGAAATACGGAACTGATATATAAAAATCGTTCGTATAGTATTGATTTTAAGAATTTTGGCTACACGTGTAAACGGCAGGAATTCGATAATTTTTTGTTTTCGTTGGTGCAACGGGACGGAAAATCGGTGACGGTGTTCCAAAATTGCGGCATTCGTACGGTGGAGCGGCATGATGATGTTCTGGTTTTGAATGCCGAAAATGGAGATGTGTTTGGTGCGAAAATGGTGTTGGTTTGTACCGGGGCCACATCGGGAATCGCACGAAAACTAACTGGTTCCCAATATGATAGAAAATCAATGGGGGTGGCCGTCCGTGCATATTATTCAGGGGTGAAAGATTTAAAACCCGATACGTTGGAACTTCATTATAAAAAGGAGTTTTTCCCTGGCTATTTGTGGATTTTTCCGTTGGCTGATGGTTCTGCGAACGTTGGATTTGGTTGTAATGTGGAGGAACCGGCGTTGCAGACTGACATTCGTACGGTTTTTGAATCGTGGATTGCTACCGATGAACGGCTGAGTGAGCGTTTTTCCGACGCGAAACGGCTGTCGCCAATTCAGGGTGGGTTGGTTCCGTATAGTGTTGATACATACAATTGTTACGGCGATAATTTCTGCGTGTGTGGTGATGCCGCAAGTCTTATCGATCCTATATCTGGCGGTGGAATTGGCTCGGCAATGGTGAGTGGATATTTTGCCGCCCAAGTTGCTGAATCGTGTGTGCTGAAAAACGATTGTTCGAAATCGGCGACCGCTGCATATTCCCAAATGTTGCGTAATCGTGTGGAGCGCGAAATGCACAGTCGATATTTGATACAAAAATGTATAAAAAAACTTCCGTGGACGATGGATTTGCTTGCATTTGTTGGGCGTCGGGCAGGATTTTTACATAAAATTAAAACGTGGTATTTTAATAGATAATAATATGATTTTGAAACGATTAGCTTGTTTTTGGTTGTTGTGCGTTTCGGTATGTTGCTCGTATGCCCACCAACAAATTGATACTGCGGAAACGCAATCCCGGGCAGTACCGTCGGAAAAAACAAGCAAATATATTAACCCAGAGGGATTTACGATTGGCGCTCGTTTCGATATCACCAAAGCTGGCGCGAATTATTACCGTAAATCGGTTGTGAATGGCACGTTTGAATATTATCTGTTAAATCTTCCGCTGAAACCTGCCACCTATAAAACGCATTTTGCCGATGGTGAAGAAAAAAGTTTCGATGTGCAGATTGGCGTATTGGATTTGCCGTTGACTCCTGCGGGCTGCCACCAAAGTTCAGGTTTCATTATTCGGCTTCGGGCGGAATATTTGTATAACTCGAAATTGTACGGGCGTATCCACTTCAATTACATCAATGGTTTTGTGTGCTCGTATGCAAAATGGGCGGCTGGATTTCGGGTAAATAACACCAACAATGGTTGGGAGCATACTGCCGAACTTGATTATGGTCGTGAAAATTTTAAGAAATATCTCGACCATGTGCTGAAAAACACTACCGTGTCGTCGTTGTCGCGCGAAATGGTGAAAGTCAACATTCGTGATGTCCGCCCAGGCGATGTGCTGATTCAAACTGGACATAATGGTCATGCGGTGCTGATTCTTGATGCGCTGTACAATGATGTGGAAAAAACGGTGAAACTGATGTTGGCACAAGGTTTTACGCCTGCCCAAGAAATGGAAATTCTAAAGAATTATGAGGATGATGAAAGTCCGTGGTTCACTGTTCCGCTTGACAGCGGTGACGAAACTATGATTCGAACTCCGCAATGGACTTTTTATGTGAAGGATTTGCGTCGGTTTAGTAATTGATTCGAAAACATTTTCTTATTATCAATTACAGTAGCGAAAATCCAAAAAATGTGTACTTTTGTTTGGCTTAATTTATAAAGGTAGAAGATGAATATTTCATGGAATTGGCTGAAGGAATACATTCAGCTTGATATTGATGTGGAAACGGCATCAAAAGTGTTGACTGACATAGGGTTGGAAGTCGAAGGCTTGGAAAAATATCAAACAATAAAAGGTGGTTTGGAAGGTATTGTGGTGGGCAAAGTGCTTACATGCGTCGATCATCCGAATTCCGACCATTTGCATATAACGACCGTTGATGTTGGCGGTCCTGAAATATTGCCGATAGTGTGCGGTGCGCCAAATGTTGCGGCTGGACAGACAGTTGTGGTTGCTACGGAAGGCACCAAATTGTATGATGGCGATAAGGAATTTGTAATAAAACGTTCGAAAATTCGTGGCGAGGTTTCTTGCGGAATGATCTGCGCCGAAGACGAAATTGGTGTCGGCACAAGTCACGATGGAATTATGGTGTTGCCTGATTCTGTTGCCGTTGGAACTCCAGCAGCTGAATATTTTAATGTAAAGGACGATTATATTTTTGAAATCGGTTTGACTCCGAATCGTGTCGATGCGGCTTCGCATTATGGTGTGGCTCGTGATATCGCCGCGTATCTGAATGTGAATGGTGCAGTTACACTAACAAAACCATCGGTTGATGCGTTTAAGTTGTCTGGGAAACAATCTCCGATTTCGGTTGTGGTTGACCGTCCTGACTTGTGTCCGAGATATTCGGGTGTCGTGGTTTCAGGTATTACGGTGAAAGAGTCTCCTGAATGGTTGCAGACACGTTTGAAATCTATCGGACTTCGTCCAATCAATAATGTTGTGGATGTTACGAACTTTATTCTACATGAATTGTGTCAACCGCTTCATGCGTTCGATGTCGCAAAAATTGAAGGTAATGAAATTCATGTGAATACGGTTGCCGATAAAACTAAATTTGTCACTCTCGATGGTGTTGAACGTGAATTGTCGTCAGATGATTTAATGATTTGCAATACTCAAAAACCTATGTGTATTGCCGGTGTATTTGGCGGTTTGGAGTCGGGCGTTACTGAGGCAACCACATCAGTATTTATCGAAAGTGCATATTTCAATCCTGTTTCGATACGAAAAACTGCTCGTCGTCATGGACTTTCCACCGATGCTTCGTTCCGCTACGAACGAGGTATCGATCCAAATATCACGAATTATGCGTTGAAACGTGCGGCATTGTTGATTCAAGAGGTTGCCGGAGGTGAAATCTGCGGTCCTATTTTTGATTCTCATCCAGAAGAGTTTGCTCCGTTCAAGGTTTCGTTGAATCTGGACAAAGCGTATTCTTTGATGGGAAAAAATATTGGAGATGAGACATTTAAGAAGATTTTGGCTGGTCTGGAAATCACTATTGCTGCGGAAAATGGCAGAAATCTCGAACTGCTCGTTCCTCAATATCGTGTTGATGTGCAACGTGCCGAGGATGTTATTGAAGATGTTCTGCGCATTTATGGATATAATAATGTTGAATTTTCAACGAATCTCCATGCCGCAATAACTCATATTGATGGCGTAAATCAAACGAAACTCCGCAATATGATTGCCGATATGCTTGTTGATAGCGGTTGGTATGAAATTATGAATAACTCGTTGACCAATTCATCGTATTATACTGATTTGGAGAATGATTGCAAAAATCATTTAGTGAAAATCATGAATCCTCTTGGCGCAGAATTGGATTGTATGCGTAATACAATGTTATTCAGTGCGTTGGAGGTCGTTTCCCACAATGTAAACCGTCAGCAAAACGATTTGTCGTTGTTTGAGTTCGGTAGCATTTACTATACAAAAGCCGCTGAGGGTTCTGTAACCGATAAATATGGGGAATCCCGCCAACTTTCGCTTTGCGTTACGGGTAAGCAAAATGCACAATATTGGGCTGAAAAACAACAAGATACGAATATCTTCGTGTTGAAATCCGCTGTGCAAAAGATTGTTGCAAAATTAGGATTGCAAAATCTGCAGTTCGTTACGAAAAGCGACGATATGCTTTCTGGATTGGAATGTACTATATTGAATAACAAGCCAATAGCACGTTTGGGTTCGGTTTCGAAATCAATTCTGAAAAAGTTCGATATTGACAAACCAGTGTATTTTGCTGAAATATATTGGGATGTAATTCTTGCAAACTATCGTCAGAAAATCCAGTACAAAGAATTGCCGCAATATCCAGCTGTGCGCCGTGATTTGGCATTGCTGATAAATTCATCGGTAACATTCGAACAAATCCAAAAAATCGCATTCTCAACCGAAAAGAAATTGTTGAAGCAAGTCAATGTGTTCGATGTGTACGAAGGAAAAGGTATTCCTGAAGGAAAGAAATCCTATGCGGTTTCATTCTTGTTGCAGGACGACCAAAAAACCCTGAACGATGTGCAGATTGATGCCGTAATGAATCGTTTGATTGCGAATTATACCAAGGAATTGGGTGCAGAATTGCGGTAATTTGTTGTTTTTTTCGAGAATCAGGTGCCAAAGAAGAAAATAAATTCTTATATTTACGGGTTTATTTTTCTAAATGAAGAGGTTTCTGAGTAATATTATTCTTGTTGTGCTGTCTGTTGTCGGCTTTGCCCAGCAACAACCTCAGATGTATTTTGAGCAGGTCTCGATGGAGGACGGCTTGTCTCAAGTGAGTATTAACTCAATTATTCAGGACTCAACAGGCTTTTTGTGGTTTGCCACTCTCGATGGTTTGAACCGTTATGATGGTTATACGTTCAAGGTGTTTAAGCCTGAGCCAAATAATCCCGAGTCGATTTCGAGCAACCGTATCTTGTCGCTGTATTTGGATTCGTACGGAAAAATCTGGATTGGTACGTTGGGCGGTGGTTTGAACGAATACAATCCGCTTACCGAAACGTTCGTCCGCTATATGCACGATCCCAACGATGAAAATTCGTTGAGCAACAACGATGTGTATGATATTGTTGAAGACGATGATGGTTTGCTGTGGCTGGCTACGTATGGTGGTGGTTTGAATTGCTTTGATCCTAAAATACATAAGTTCACAAGCTATAAGCACAATCCGAGTAATTTGAATTCTATTGGTAGTAACCAGGTGCGTACGGTCAACAAGGACCGTTTTGGTAATCTGTGGGTTGGTGTGAACGAAGGCGGTGGTTTGGATAAATTCGACAAACGGACAGGAATTTTTACCCATGTTGATTTTATCAACCATGACATTATGAGCATTGAATGCGACCGTCATGGAGACTTGTGGATAGGTACTTATTACGGTGGTTTCGGGGTTATGAATCCAGAAACACACAAATATAAAGTGTTCGAAAATAATCCGCTCGACACTCTATCGTTGTCTAATAATATTGTATGGACATTCTACGAAGACACGATTACTAATATAATGTATGTTGGTACTCGTGGCGGCGGTTTGAATTATTTCGATGTAAACACAAAGGAATTTCTTGGTGCCGAAAAAATGCATCAGCACGATTATGCGATTTCTTCGAATAATATTTTGTCGATCTTACGTGACAAGTCGGGTATTTTGTGGCTCGGCTCCGAAACAGCCGGCTTAAACAAATACAATACGCATCGGAAGAAATTTAGTTTGTTGCATCCAAGTCAGGATTTCAAATCCATGATTACTTCCGACAATGTGATGACCATATTGGAAATAAAGAATTATTCCGCTGAACATGATGGTCATTTCTTGGTGGGAACGCGTGGTGCTGGTTTGTTATACTACGACAAGGATTTCAATGTTATAAAAACATATCAGTCAACCAACGACGATAAGAATAACATAAATATGATTACCGCCATAGTACAGGACCCTCGTGGATTCTTCTGGTTGGGTACTGATGGAAATGGATTGTTCCGTTTCTCGTTGGAGAAAGGTGTCCTCGATCATTATGAGTACGTGGAGGAGGCTTCAAATGTGTTATCGAACAACGCTGTGACGGCACTTTGCCTCGATGCGCAACTTCGCCTTTGGATTGGTACGTATGGAGGCGGTTTGTGTAAATATGAATGGGAGAAAGGCAAGTTTACCAAATATGATGTGAATACATCCAACTTCATGCGAAATGTTATTTGGAGTGTAATGCTTGATTCTCAAGATGTTATTTGGGCAGGAACAAACGGACGTGGTATCATGCGCGTCGATCCTGAAACTAATGTCGTTGAGTTTTTTGAACCTGACCAGAACCATGCAAATTCATTGAACAGCGAAATTGTATATTCTTTGTTGGAGACTCGTAATGGCACGTTTTGGGTTGGTACTGGTGGTGCCGGTATTTGTAAGTTCAACCGAAGGGAAAAAACGTTTATCTCATATACGAAGAAATCTCATGGTTTGACCAACGATATGGTTCTTGCTATGCAGGAAGACCGCCGTGGTAATTTGTGGATAAGCACATGTTATGGTATTTCACGATTCGCTCCGTTTGCCGAAACGTTTACGAACTACAACGAATCCGATGGTTTGCAGGGAAATGCGTTCAACGAGCGCGCCACGTTCAAATCGTCTTCGGGAATGTTGTATTTCGGTGGATCAAAAGGTATGTCGTATTTCTTCCCTGATAGCATCACCAATGATACCTATACAGGACACGTGGTGGTTACAGGTTTGAAAATTTATAATAAGGAAGTAGAAATTGGCGATGAAATTCAAGGTGAAGTTATTCTTCATCAGGCAATTACAATGACTAAAGAGTTGTCGCTATCGTATAAATACAATTTCTCCATTGAATTTTCGATTTTGAATAATGTCGCTCCTTCGAAAGTACAATATAAATATCGTTTGGTTGGCTTCGATGAGGATTGGAACTATACAGATGCAAGTAAACGCTCCGCAACATATACGAATCTTGCCGGAGGGGAATATATTTTCGAGGTTACTGCCACCAACAATGATGGCGTATGGAGCAATGAAATCACTCAGCTGACAATTACTATCGTGCCTCCATTCTGGAAAACCACGTGGTTCTATTCAGTGCTGATTTTATTCTTGGGCTTGGCAATATACATATATATAAAGTATCGTGAACATTTCTACAAAGAGGAAAATGCGAAGTTGGAAAAAATGGTGAACGATAGAACTGAGGAAATTGCCGAACAAAACAAAAAGCTCGAGATTCAGAGTGATATGTTGACTCATAACAATGAGGAACTTGCAAAAACAAACCGATTGATAAAGGATAGTATCAGTTATGCAAAACGTATCCAAGATGCTATACTACCTCCAATTTCGGAACTGCACACATATTTCCCGAATGCGTTTATTCTGTTTAAACCTCGCGATATTGTGAGTGGCGATTTTTATTGGTTTACTGAACGTGAAGGGTATATGTACGTGGCTGCGGTTGATTGTACTGGGCATGGCGTTCCTGGCGCATTTATGTCGATGATTGGAGCTACACTTTTGCAACAAATCACCTATAAGAAACTGCGTACTCCTGCCGAAGTTCTCGACAAATTGAATATTGGTGTCCGTACTGCGCTCAACCAGAAAGCAAATGCGTCGCCGGAATCGCAGGAAGATGGTATGGATATTACGCTGTGTTTGATTAACAAAGTGGAGAAAACTGTACAGGTTGCAGCCGCAAACCATGTAGTGTATTGTGTCCACGATGGTTTGATAGAAACTATAGAGGGTGATATGGCTTCTGTGGGTGGCTCTATGAATACAGAGGTGAATATCTACTCGAACCACCAATTCTCTTATACACCGGGAACACGCTTGTATATGTTCTCTGATGGATACCAAGACCAATTCGGTGGCGATGAGAATAAAAAATTCCTTGGCGTTCATTTCAAAAAATTGTTGTTTGAGACAAGTACGTTGCCTATGGAACAGCAATGTGAAAAACTCGACACAACGTTCGAGAAATGGAAAGGACAACGGAAACAAATTGACGATGTGCTTGTTTTGGGACTTGAATTGGATTAATATTTTCAAACGAATACTGGCGACGACATACCTTTTGTGTATGTCGTTTTTTTCATTTTCACAGTCCTCCGCTCATTCACAAATTCCTAGAAAACCAGTTGGACTATCGGTGGTGAAAATGCCACAATTGCCTGAAAATCTTTCTGTTAGTCGTAATAAAGATGAGGCGTATCAGTTTGCATATCCGTTTGCCGTCTCCATTGGATTGGATGACATATCGGCACAAGAGCGCAATGATACGGTCTATTATGCTCTTGATATTGTATCGCAGGGCGCATATTCCCTTAATTTGATGTTTGAAAATGTCTTCTTCTCTGATCATGCGTATCTGTGTGTGTATGGAAGGGATTCGTCTGATTTTCAGCGATATACAAAAAACGAAGCCAGATTCTCCGATGTGCTGCCAACAGCATTGGTGCGTGGTGATACCGTCTTTGTCCGTTTTGTGGAACCAAAGAATTCTGAACTGAAAAGTGCTTGGACAATTACTCAGGTAGCCCATGATTTCACTAATGAATATAGCAAGGAAGCCGAGTTGAAATCCACTAATTCCTCGTCATGCAATGTCGATATCAACTGCCCAGAGGGACAGGAGTGGCAAATCGAAAAGCGAGCGGTTTGCAAGTTGGTCATACAGGGAATCACAGCCTGCACGGGAACACTGGTGAATAATACTTCGAAAGACTATACCCCTTATGTGCTTACCGCGAATCATTGCATAAGCAACCAAACGAAAGCAATGAAAACAGTATTTTACTTTGATTATGAGAATGTTACGTGCGGTGAACGAAACGAAAAAACGCCGAAAACTATCTCTGGTTCGTCGTTAGTGGCAACCTCTCCTGATGGAAAGGTTGATTTCTCGTTGGTAAAGCTGTCGCAGACTCCGCCAAAGTCATATAATCCGTATTATGCTGGTTGGAATACTTCCGATGATGTGGCGAAAGGTACGGTCTGCATTCATCATCCGAAAGGTGATGTGAAAAAAATCTCGGTTGACGAAGCAAAACCAACAACGGTGACGTTTAAAACCAAGACAATGACGTATGCTGCCGATTCTCATTGGAAGATTGCTTCGTGGGAGGTGGGAACTACAGAGGCGGGCTCATCGGGTTCGTCGCTCTTCGATGCAAATCATTTGGTGATTGGTTCGTTGTCGGGAGGTGAGGCTACGTGTGAATCGTCGGTCAACGATTTTTTTTCAAAACTGTCAAGGGCATGGGATTACTATGATGTTTCTACTGCCCAGCTGAAACCCTGGCTCGATCCTTTGAATCTTGGTGTAACCCGTTGCTCTGGCTTCGATCCGTACCAAATTGCCGAAAATGTATATACCAACGTTCTAACCACCGACACTCTTTGTCGTTTTAGTTTTGGAAATTCTGTGTCGGGAGAGTGGTCGTCGGCAAATGAGATGGGATGGACTGCAATCGCCGAACGGTGTGTGTTGCGGAAATCCATTTATGGTCTTGTCTTTTCGGGAAAAATCGATACAAAAGTGCCTTTGAGTGATATACGTTTTTGTATTTGGACAGGGACCAAATCTCCTGAAACTGAAGTATTTTCGGTTGAAATGGACGAAACGATGGTGCAGGATTCTGCGAATGTATATGTAAAATTACCACAACCAATTGATATACAAGGATTTTGCTGGATAGGGTATATCATCCGAAATAATTCACGGGCGTTTACGGGTTATATGACTGAATCCCAATTTGATGGAAATGTATATGTTCGGCATCCTATTTCGTGGGTTTCCACTGATTCGTTGGGCTTCCCAGCGCATCTGGCAATGCTTGCCCACGTGACCGAACGACCGGATACATTGCAAACGTATGGGTATGAAAAACCATTTTTTGCTAATAGTCTATCAGATTCAGTGGTTGTAAAATATACTGAGGAATTGTTTGGCGTTGATTCGTTGGGAGGTATCCGTAAGAATACCCAGTTTATGCAGGTATCGAATTCGTTTGTCGAAAATTGGGCTGGTCCGAATGATGTTGGAATGAATTGTTTCGCAAATAAAATGTCGGTGCAAAAACCGATTTATTTGCGTGATGTAAAACTTGCGGTTGCCGAAGTTCCCGACAATAAAGGATATACCGATGTGTGTGTGTGGAATGCCGATTTCTCGAAAGAGTTGGTGCGGAAAACTATCGCAAATTCAGAATTGAAACCGCACTATTTTAACCAAGTAAGTTTAGATACCGTGTTGTATGTTGATTCATCCTTTGCCTACGGGATTTGCTTTAACTCCACAGCGTACGAATCCAATATTTCAATGTTGCAGTATAGTGATTCCGAAGCAACTGTTGACGGTTATTTTTATGCAAACGAATCGTGGCTGTCGTATCGGGAGTATGGTGTCCCATATTTAATAGGTATGCAGCCGATTGTGGTGAAATCTCAGTATCATTATTCGTTGGGAGATGGTTCGATACTTCAGTATCCTATCTCGTGGGTTTCGCGGCAACACATATCCGACAAGGCAATACTCGTGGTGTATCCAAGTGTCTGTACATCTGCGGTGAATCTGCTATTGCAGCAAGCCGTGTGTTCTTCTGTTGAAGTACATATATATAATGTACGGGGAGAGGTAAAATCTCATGATATATATTATATGCAGAATGGTGTATTTTCAATTCCGATGCAGGATTTGCCATCGGGAGTGTATATGATACAAACCCGTGCAGCCGATCAAATTTTCTGGAACAAAGTTATTCATTTGAAAAAATAATACGAAAAAAGCAGTATTAGTGAAAAAAAGTTGCACTTTGTGTAACTTTTTTTATTTACTTTGCGTCTTAAAATAGAAATATAGTATAGAAACCAAAAACATCTTTATAGATTATGAAGCGTTTAGTTCTATTAGTGATTGGCACAATAACTTTAACAGTGTGTGCTTTTGCGCAGAAAGAGTTGACCATTTCTGGTGGTAACACCGTATCGGCAATGGTTTGTGAAAACAGTGTGCTCTATGTGTGGGGTATCAACACAAAAGGGCAGCTTGGCTTGGGGCATAAGAATGCGGTGAATAAGCCCACCGAGGTTACGTTCTTCTCTCAAGAAGGCTTGTATATCCAGCAGGTTAACTGTGGTTCGGGTGCACACTTTGTGGCCTTGGACTGTAGTGGTAAGGTTTGGTGCTGGGGTAACAACAGTTTGGGACAGTGCGGTACGGGAAATATTCCGAATTCCGATGGAGTGGTACAGGAGACACCTGTGCAAGTAAAGATTGGAACGAGTGAATTGAAAGGCACTGAATACGATTGCGATGGCTATTTGTGTAATGTTGATGTGGTATATGCCGGTAACAACAACACTTTTGCTATTTTGGGCGATGGTCAGTATAAAGGATGTTTAGTTGGTTGGGGTGGTAATAATAAAGGTTTTGACTCTCAAGGGTATGACGATGCGTATGGACAGCTTGGTTGTGGTAATCAGGTAAACCAAGCATATCCTGTGTTTGTTCTTGATGCTTCAAAGAAAAAATTACAAGGTGTTGTTCAAATCTATGCGGGTGATAACTGTGCATACGCATTGGTTGACCCCGATGGCGATGGTGTAGGTACTGTTTATTCGTGGGGACATGAGCATGGCGAAGGCCAGTTGGGACGTGGTCAAACAGGTGGAGCAGGCTCTCCTGGTAAAAAAACTGATCCATACGCTCGTCCGGTAGCTCATGCTGATGGTTCTCCTCTTGATAATATTACATTCTTGGGTTGTGGTGATGGTGAAGGATATGGTTTGGATGTTGATGGATATATCTGGGCGTGGGGTAACGGCGCTTGGAATAATGCTGCTGGTGTGTTGGATGCAAATTATACGTGGTATTCTGATGGCGCAAATTATTCTACTCCGTTACGTGTCCGTAAAGGTTTAACTACTGGCGCAAGTAATGATGGAGATTATTTGTTGGCTAAATGGGTTGCTGGCGGTCAAGGTTATGGTATGGCAATCACAGCCGACAACAAGCCTGTTGCCTGGGGTGGCGGCGGCTGCGGTGATGGTGGTGGCGGTGCCACGGGTTCTAAAATTGGACAATCTTCTTCAAATGCTGGTCCGGAATATATAAAATATTCAAGTTCGGGTGTTCATAATAATGTGGTACTTATCAACCGTGGTGATACATGGGGATTCTACGGATTGGACAATGGTGATATTTACGCATGGGGTTGTAATGAATATGGTCAGTTGGGTATTGGTAGTACTACTGAAGCAAAACAAGCTACAAAAATCAATCCTCCTGCAAACTGTAACCCTCGTGAACCGAACCCAACAGTTGACTTAACACCGGGTGATATGACCGTGTGTGCTTCTACATTTAATGGTCAAGTATTGAATTCGGGATTCCTTATTGATACAAAATTAGCTTCTCACTATAAAATCACATGGTATAAGGATGATGAAGTAATTACTTCGGCAAGTGGTTTGATTTCAGCAAAAGGAACTAAATATACCGCAACAGAGCCAGGTACATATAAGGTGAAGATAGAACACGTTGAAAGTGGTACAGGTTCTGGTTGTGTGAAGTACGACCCTGCTATCGCTGAAATGACAATTGCTGCTTATCCGCAGACATTCACTGTACCTGATGAAATTATCTATTGTGCTGAAAAAGGCGAAATACCTCAGATTGGTGTAACTACTACGAACAATCGTGCTGTTTATTCTTGGTATGCATCAGAATCCGCAAGAACTCCAATTGCCACTACTGTTGGTAGCGAGACAAAGGATGCAGATTTCTCGTCCATTACATTGAATAATGGTAAAGGATATGTATATGTTGAAGAAACATCTTCATCAAGCGGTATTTTTATCCAAGAAAATAAATCCAGATGGACAAATGAAGATAATCAGTTAAATGCAGGTAATCTACAGGTAGGGAATATGTTCCCAACTATATTTACAGTTAAGGAAAAAATCACCTTAACTGGATTTAATTTCAAAGCAAGTACAAAATTGTATAGTACAGGTTCAGCTACTCCATCTGTAACATTTACAGTTTATGGCGCTTCATATAATAATGGTGGGTATGTGGCAAATACAGGACGTTCGTATGGTACATTCTCTGCTGTTGGTGATGAACTGACAAGCACAACAAAATCCACTATAACAATGACGGCGACAGGATCTGTTACGTTGGAACCTGGCATCTATTCAATTTCTCCGACAAGATATAGTGTGAGTGGTGATAATATTGAATTCCATTTAATGAGGGGAACCCAACAGCTGAACTCTTCTACTGTTGATGATGCGACGGGAAAAATTCTTCAATTTGAAGGTGTCTCTCAGGGAACAAGTAACCCAAATCAGAGTATGACGGGTTATATTTATAATCTTGGTTTCACAACAACCCAAGGTTTCTGCGACCGTATAAAGATTCCTATTTCTGAGGAATGTCCATGTACGCAGCCAAAGGCTGTAACGATTACTTCAGCTGATGCTGATGGATATTTGTGCCCAGGTGACAAATCTATGTTGACTCCAACTGCACAAGCTAATGCAAGAGATTTCACGTATACATGGTATAAAGGCTCTGAAGCTGACGCAAATATTGTTGCTGGTCCGTCTAAAACCGACCAACTTACTTTTGAGGCTGACGAAGCTGATACATATATAGTAAAGGTTGTTGATGCATTGATGCCAAACTCAAAATGTAAAACTACGGCATCTGTTACTTTGAATGCTGCCGACAATCCAACTGTAAAATTGGGTAAAGGTGCAGATTATTGCGTAGGCGACAATGTTGACGACATTACTCTTACGTTTACAGGTAATGCTCCGTTCGACTATAGTTATACTGAAAATGGCGGTACCGCTATTTCGGAAACAGCTAATGGTACTTCGGCAGCAATCACTCCGAAGAATGTGGTTTCTCCAAATTCTGCATATACAACGTATGAATATGCGATTGCATCGTTGAGTGATAAATATTGCCCAGCTGTCGCTTCAGGATATGCAGGTAGTTCTACAGTTACTATCGTTGCTATTCCTTCGGCTACAATCGAGGTCTCTGATGAAACTATTTGTGAACCGAATACAATCACGTTAACAGGTAGCTCCGACATTTCTGCTGCTACATTGTCATGGGGTGGTGATGGTTCAGGTTCTGCTGCTACACAGACTGCAAGTGGCGCAAAAGTTTACAATTACACATTGACTGCAACCAATCAAGCAGGAACAAAGAGTTGTGTGAGCGAAGTTGCAGAAAAATCGGTTACGATTTTTGCAAAACCAACGGTTACCGTTGATGCTCCAGTAAAACAAATCTGTGCAGGCAACGACCTTACGGTGAATGCGACCGCAAAGGTTGGAAATGCTGCCGCTTCGGGTGGCTCGTACGCTTGGAATGGTGCGACTGGCGACGGAAATTCTGTTTCGTTGACAAAAGATGCTACATGGCCAAATCCTGAAACAGCTGAAGTTTCGGTGGTTTACACAAGCGAAGATGGTTGCGTTTCCGATGAGTCAAATAAGGTTACATTGACATTCGATCCAAAACCAGATGCTCCTACAGCTGTACCTACGGTTTCTTACTGTACGACTGCTGATCCTGCAAGTGTGAAACCATTGGAAGCAACAATTGCAAATGGTGCAACTGCAACATGGTATTTGTCTAATGGAAGCACATCAACAACTGCTCCAACTCCAAGCATCGCACAAGCTGGTGAAACGGAATATTTCGTTACTCAAACAAAAGCAGGTTGCGAAAGCGATAAGACAAAAATTACGGTTGTGGTAAATGCAGAATTGCAACCTTCATTCATAATGTCGAGTGAAGAAATTTGTGAAAACACTTCGGCAACCATTACATTGGGACAAGCCGACACCTATACTTCAATAGAATGGAAGGGTGACGCTACTGCATATTTCAACGCTACGAAGATTGCTAATCCAACGTTTGCGAATGCAGATGTTACTGCAAGTGAATCATACGATTTTGCAGTATATGTTGCCGACAAGAATGGTTGTACTGGTCATGCAGAGGGTTCAATCACGGTACATCCTGTTCCAACTGCATCGTTGTCAACTCCAGATAATGAACACTGTATCACGGTGGAAGATGCCCAGATTATTACGGCAACTATTGAGCCTGCAATGAATGGTACAGGAACATGGTCTAATAATGTGGCTAAAACAGGTGAAACTACCGCATCTTTCACGCCAAGCGATAATAATGCTGGTTCTTATACCGTTACATATAGCTTTACAAGTGATAAAGGTTGTAGTACAGAACAGACCGCTGAGCAAGTTATGATAGTGAACCCGTTGCCAACGCCAACGTTCACGTTGAGTAATACAAGCGTCTGCGTAAGCGGTAACAATAGTGATCCAATTACGGTAACAAAGACTACTCCTGCCGCAGGTATTGGTACGTTTGTCTATACAATTGATAAAGGTACAATAGCTGACAATGGTACATTCACACCGAGCGACAACGCTCCAGGTGTGTATGAAGTAACATTGACATACACTGATACGAAAGGTTGTGTGAAAACAACGAAGAACTCATTTGTGGTACACGCATTGCCTACGGTTGAAATCAACCCGATTACGAAAGATGAAATCTGTTACAATAGTGCCGCTGTAGATTTGACTACTACGGTTTATTCAACCGATGAAACAGGTAATTTGACTACAACTCTTGCAACTGGCGGTACTGAAGTATGGGCAGGTGCTATTTCTTCGAAAACATTCGACCCAACAAAACTTGCCGTTGGTGATAACCAAATGACATATACTTATACCGATGCGTATAAATGTCAGAATGTTGATGATTACACCATAACAATTAAGAAACCAAAAACACCAGTTGCTGGTCCAGATGTAAATGAAATGGTTAACTCATTACATGTTTTGGAAGGTGACGAAACATTGTCGGCAACATCAGCCGAAGGCGATGAAGCAGGTTTGCAATGGATGGCATATACTGGAGGAACGGTTCTTAAGAATGGTGGAACATCGTTCGTTGTTGCTGATGTTGCAAATGCAAAAACAGGAAACGATGATGGTTTGGTAGGCTCATATCCGTTTGCAGTTCGCCAAATGATTACTGTAGCTGATAAAGGTTGTTATAGTGATAGTGTGATTGTTACTTTGAACGTTTCTAAGTGTAATGCAATGGCTCCTTCAGTGAACTTTGCTGATAGATATATTTGTGAAAGTACAGCTGAAGCCGACATTCCTACTGATTTCTTGACAGGTACCCGTACTGAAGGTGACAATCCTCCTGCTGACTACCGTATTGCATGGTTGACTGAAAACCCTGTTGGTAAGAATGCCAGCCAAGTTAGTTCTATGGGTTGGGAAATTTCAGGTTCTTCGGTTAATGCGCCAGGTGCAGCCGCTGTTCCATACAAACCAGCAAAAGAAACAAAAGACTACTATGTTGCAGAATACTCAATCGACGAAGATTGTTGGTCAGTAGGTACAAAGGTATCTGTACATGTGGTTCCAAATCCTGTTGTTACAGTAGATTATCCACAAAATAATGTTTGTAAGATTGGTGATGAGGAAATTCAAGTTTCGATTTCTCCAGTTGCAACAGGAAATGCTGTTGGTTCATTGACGGCAAGTTCTGGTACATTGAATGGTACAGTATGGACTCCGGGTAATTACTATGAAAATAGTGATAATCTTCCTGTAACGTTCACATATACATATACAACAGAACCATATTCTGATCTCATAACTTGTAGTAGTACGGCAACAAAGGATGTAACAGCCCATTATATGGTAGCTCCGGCTTCACAAGAATATACGTGGTTGATTAACGACATTGCCAATATTCCGAATGATTATGTGAAAGGTTCATTGTCGTCAACTGGTGTTACATTGTATTGGTATGCTGATGAGTTGATGAACACAGGTCTTAATACTGGTACTTCGTTGACGTTGGATAAAGATGAATTGCAGGCGCAAGCAAATGGTCAGCTTACACTTACCGAGGTTTATTGGATTAACCAAGAAGACCAATTTGGTTGTAAAAGTAAGGCTTCACAAGTTGTGTTGCGTTTGGTTGACTGTCCGTGGGAAGCTCCACAAGTTGATCCAGTTGCAGCTTGTTTGAACAAATCTCTTGATAATCTGGAGGCTCATGAAGGTGCGTCTGTTGCTACTCGTGCTGAAGGCGGCGTGAAGAACTGGATTTGGTATAAAGAAGGTGTTAAAATGTCGGAAAGCGCATCTACGTTGATGATTCCAAGCATTGTTGACAATACAGTTGCTGGCGTTACCAATTTTGAAGTTCAGTACGAAGCTGTTGAATCTCAAAGTCATAAGGCTTGTTTGAGTCCGAAAACCCCTGTTACTGTTACGGTTCGTCCGTTGCCAGTTATCGTTCTTGATGAAAAAGAAACGGCCTGCTACAGTACAGAAGAAGTTTTGATAACTGTTGAGGCTACTTCTGAAAATGGGGCAGGTACTGGTGAGTGGACAATCAATGGCGATGCTTCGGCATTGAAGGCAAATACAAATTCCGCAGTATTCTATCCTCAAGCAAATGGTGCTAAATCTGATGATTATCAAATCACATACACCTATACCGATAAAGAGGGTTGTAAATCTTCGAAAACTCACGATATAGATGTGATTTATTTGCCAGCTCCTGAAACCACAAGTTTCTACGCTATTGTGACTCAGCAAAATCCTGTTGAGGTCGGCGCAGTAAAAACTGATGGCGACGGCATTGTTTGGTACGAATATGCTGCTTCAACTGATGAAGAAGATAAACTTGATTTTGCTGCAGGTTCAAAGGCAAATATGTTTGCTACAAACGATTCTCCAAATGTGTTGGCAAACAAGAAATACTACGCTCGTCAATATAAAGCAGGTGCTAATAATCCAGCATTGACTTGTTATAGTGAATCTACACCAGCAGAAGTTGTGATTAAGATTTGTCCTGTTCCTCATGTGGAAATCGAAAATGTTGATTCTTGCGTATACAATGGTAATCCAACATTGACAGCTATTCCAGGTGAATGGTTGGATAAAGATGGTAGTCGTACTATTGCAAAAACAACGTATCGTTTCTACGAAAGTGCAAATGGTAGAGATTACACAACGTCAGTTGATGGTGTAACTGATGCTGGTACAGGAATTGGAACATATACTCCAAATCTTGCTCCTGACAGCGATCCTTCACGTGCTGGATTCTATTACTACTTCGTATCAGAATGGAACGATGAACCGTATGCTAACTTAACAAATCCTGAAGGTTGCGAAAGTGCTCCTGTTAAAGTTACGGTAAATATGAAAGCGACTACATCGCCCAAAATCCTTGCAGTGACAGCTCCTGCAATTTGTGATGGTGATGAAAATCCACAGTTCCGTGTTGCAAGCGAAGATGCTACGTCAAGAATTTACTGGTATGAATATAGCGACGACAACGATGTTGCTACTCCAAACGATGGAAGTAAGATTGATACGTTGTCGGCTTATGGTAAGGGTGCAACTTTCAAACCAATCAATGCAGTGATAGGTGTTAACAAGGTATATGCCGCTCAATACATTGGTGGATGTTTCAGCCCGCTTACGTATGAAACGTTTGAGGTGAAACCTAATCCTGCTGCACCTGATTCAATACCAAATAAGATTTGTTACCAGGAGGCAAGCAATGAAAATCGTATAATCGAAGCTGTTGGTAGTGAAACAGAGGAATACAGCATTACATGGTTTGCTGATCCGAGAAAGAGTAAAACGTTGAAAGTAAATAGTAATACATATCAACCAGCCGATACAACAGTTGGTGTATATCTATACTATGCAATGCAAACTATAAATGGTTGCGTCAGCCAATTGACTCCGATTTCGTTCGAAGTGAAACCATTGCCGTTTGCTCCAAGAATCACTAACCAGGATCGTTTGTGTACGTACGATGAAGCACCAGTTCTTCATGCAGAAGGTACAGATATTACATGGTACGCTTCCGATAAGGTTACAAAACTGAACGAAGGTATGCCAAACAATGATTACCAAACTGTTGATATGACTGCTGGTAAGAAACAATTCTATGCAACTCAGACAGTTGATGGTTGTGAGGGTCCAACAGGATACATAACATATATGGTAAACAAACAACCTGAAAAACCAAATGTATTGGGTGGTAATATGTGTCAAGGTG
>JAFZOY010000009.1 GCA_017552705.1 Bacteroidales bacterium | reverse complement strand
TCGAATTGCATCTAACAATCTTTATACGTTTTGCCGTCGATAACCGTTTCCCCTTCGATTTTCAGGGAGAAGGGCGCATAGACGTTCCTGTAGCCGTAGAAACTGTGGTGCGCGAGGCAATCCCACGTCAAGCCATCAACAAGCAAAGACGTATAGTCCTGTGCGGCTAAGCCAAGAACGGATAACACTGCCAATAATAACAAAAGAAGAATTGTTCTTTTCATAATTATTCGAGTTTATGTTTTTAATTCAATTTAATCTTTTTTACAATAATTTTATTTACAATTGTATCTGTCTAATTCGTGGTTTATTTAACAACAACTTTCTTTGCTGTGCCGTCGGTGTAGCGGATGATGTAGATGCCTGCCGTTGTGGGCTTCGAGGTCAAACGCACGCCCCGCAGGTCGAACCATTCGGCAACATCTTCAATTTCATCAATTGAAACTTCACTCACACCGAGAGGAATGGTGGGATAATCTCGTGATTTAGCGTAATCATAAAGCAAGTTCCCATCTTTATCCTCCACCCGGCGCAATCTGTCGAATTCGGGATTTGTGCACAAGCAGTCAAGTTCGGGGAAAAAGAGGTCAAGATGCTCGTTTGGTTCGAACACAAACCCGATTCCCTCAACGAATAGCCAAAACGGGTAATAATTCCACTCGCTTCCGAAATCAAATCTAACCTGCCTACGCATTCTGTCTTCCGCTATTACAAATTCATCCGTGCAAAACCACATGTCGAGGTAATTGAATTCTGGGTTGAATGTATTGAGAATATGTTCGCTGCTTTTGGGATTATTGCGGTCATAGTAAAGGTATTCTTTATCTGGGTCGTAAAACTCGTAAAGAGATTGTTCCAAATACGGCCCCCTGACATATATTTTACCGTCATCTTCCCTTACGAACGCAACAGCGTCTCCCAAATCGGTCTTTTCTTCGTGGTCAAAACACGAAGCGTAAGTTTTGCCGTCAATTACCTTCGTGCCGCTCATGACAAATTCACGATGATAGACATCTTGTCCGCCACCGCTCTGGTGAAGAGCAATTCGATCGTATTTGAAAACCTTGCCGTCTTCCACGAAAGGTATATATTCAGGTTGGGCATCTGAAAAAGCACTTTGAGCGGCAAAAAGAATGACGCATAATAAGAAATTTGATTTTTTCATAATGGGCACATTTTTAGTTAATAATTCAAAGAGAAATTTTTACTATGGTGTTGATTTACAATTGCATCTGTCTAATTCGTGGTTTATCTAAGAACAATTTTCTTTGCCGTGCCGTCGGTGTAGCGGACGATGCTGACTTGGCCTCGCTCGGGATTGTCGAAGCGAACGCCATGCAAGTTGTAATAGCCTTCGACAGTTTTTGCCTCAGCGTCGGCCACAACGCCTTCAATACCGCCCAAATCCTGAATGTCGAAATCTTTCCAGACATCGGCTTCTTTATAATTGTCAATAGCCTCGTGCCAAACATATAGTTTGCAATTGGAAATATTGACGCTATTAAACACAGATGAATTG
>JAFZOY010000109.1 GCA_017552705.1 Bacteroidales bacterium | reverse complement strand
CTCTTTGGGGACAATAAATGACAACGGTATTGGTCCATTTCGATTGTGAGAAGATCTGTATGGTGCTGTCAATGTTTAAAATCTGCTGAATGTAACTCGGGTTGATTGGCAGATCCTCCTCAGTAATAGGAATGTTGAAACGGGTACGCTTTTCAATGGCTCGTTGCGAAAGAAATTGCTCGGGCTTGTCAATGCTATAGGGTGAATTGGTCTTGTTGATAAGATACAGACGATAGCAGTTGGGCTCGTTTTGCGCTTGCGTACACAAGGCAATGGCCAATATGAAGATAATGGTTAAAAAACGTTTCATGAGTGTTTAGACAAAAACTATCAGGCTTGGTTTAACCCTGCGGTGCATTTGCCGATTTATTTGGTCGGTGCAGTGGCGTTGTAAATATCGACTAAGTGAATGACTTCCAGTCCGATATCGTTTTCCTGAATGTAAGCGTCAATGTATTGCAAGCAATGGATGTCTGTTGAGGTGATGTATTGTGCACCCATGCTATATATCTTCGTGACAATTTGTTCAAGCATTTTATTGGAAGTCTCTGGCGAGGCGAGGGAGAAATTGCCATTGGCAGAACAGCACATGTTCATTTCCGAGTCGCTGAGGAATTCCAAACCAGCGGTGTTTTGCAAAAGCACTTCAGGTGCATTGTTGTAACGGTACAAATTGCGTGCCGAGCACGATTTGAAATAAAATACCCGTTGGTTAAAATAGTTGTTCAACTTGGTGATTCCCAGTTGGTTGACAATGAAGTCGGAGATTTCAAAAATATTGTCCGTGAAGAGCTTCAAATCCATGGGAACATGCGTGTTCTCAAGGAGTTTCTTGTAGTATTTGCGGATGTAGCCAACGCAAGCCGTGGAGGGAACAACAATGGGATGCTTGGGGTCGAATTCGCTCATCAGCTTGTTGCCCAATTCTCTGGCATAATC
This sequence comes from Bacteroidales bacterium, assembly GCA_017552705.1. GTDB lineage: Bacteria > Bacteroidota > Bacteroidia > Bacteroidales > UBA1715 > UBA1715. Next base: position 760 of record JAFZOY010000109.1, on the reverse strand, counting down.
CATTTTGCCTTCCATAAAAAATCGGCGTCCGCAACATGTCTGATTTTCATTGTAATAGGGCGTGAAACCTAGTTTTTCAATCAGTGTTAGGGTGCTGTTGGCAACATTGGGACTGAACATGTCCATCCCGCAAGGGATGAAAACGTTGACGATTTTTTCGGGATTGGTGGCTGTCATAATGTTTTAAAAATCAGTGTGCAAATATATACAAAAGTTTGATATGTAGAGATGTGAATAGTGAGGAGTGAGAAGTAAACAGTGAGGGGGAAAGTTAAGAAGTTAAGAAACTAAGGAGTTAAGGTTATGAAGTATTAAGTGAGAAGTGAAGAATTATAGAGTTATAGAATTATATAACTAAAATCTAAAAACTAACAACTAAAAACTTCTTTGAATTTTGAATTTTGAATTCTGAATTTGTTCTTTACTCTTTGTTCTTAATTATGAATCGTGCATTGTGAATTATGAATTCTATTTACAGGCTTGTCACGGTAACCTCACGGAGTTTGCGCAGTGCTTCGTTGATGCGGTCGGCTTCGCGACGACGGATGGTGTAGTCAATGATATACCGCTCTTCGTAGCTTTGGTTGTTGATTTGGACAAACGGGTCCTTCAATATCTGCATAACGCTGTTCATCTCGGTATAATCAAACGCAACGCGATATTTTTCGTCAATCGTCTTTTCGATGATGGTGCTGTTGTCTAACGCGTCCTTGGCCGCCGTTTTGTAGGCATTGATTAAGCCGCTGACACCCAGCTTAAT
>JAFZOY010000108.1 GCA_017552705.1 Bacteroidales bacterium | reverse complement strand
TGCTTGGCGAAGGGGGCGAAGGCGAATCCGCTCCATTCCTGGCCAAGTCCATTTGAAAATTCGAGTGTATTCAGACGTACCGCGTGGACCGCGACGCCCATGACCGCAAGCGCGATGTTCAGGCCATGCACGAAGAGCAGCAGGAAGGCTGCACCGGCGATACCGACAGCAGAGCCGAACAGCGGCGAAAGCATGTCGTTGAACGCTTCGGCAATGGCCGCGCCGGACATGCCCACAGCAAACAGACGGATGTAACTGATCACGTCGGTAAAGCTGTTCACCACATCGAGCACGAGCATCGGGATGCTGATGAAGTCCTGCTTGAGCCTCTTGGGCGGCACGGTAAAGAGCACCAGGAGAACGGCTTCCACGATGAACATCGGGATGACGAACTTCGGCATGTCGATACCGAGCACCATCTGGCAAGTTCCTCTTTTGGGCGTTCCCGCACATTGCATGTGCGGTCGGGCTATATTCTGGGGGCAATCGGCTTCGCTTACGCTTGCCGCTCACCTCCCAGAACCAAGCCCCGCTGCGCGGGTCTTGTCCCCAAGGGGTCACTATCCCTAACGCGAATGCAACAGTCAACTGCATATTTAAAGAAATGATATGGAAAACTTACCAAATGCATTGACAATATGTTAAAATATTGCTACCTTGACGCATCCTTGAAAACAACAAGAGGGAAACTTGAAACAGCTACATTCTTATATTTTTGCTATTCTTTGTCTATTAGGGCTAGATAGTGCTTTTGCCCTTGATTTCCCTTATTCTGAATGGAGTCTTGCAAATTACGAAGGGGCGTACGCGACCTTCAACGAGGGTTTTGTTTCTGTTGCCGATGGCGGCTCTGATTACTGGCATGTTCAACTGACTCGCAACAATATCGAATTACAGGCTGGTAAGACATACGAAGTCAAATTTTACCTACAGGGTGTTAGTGCTCGTCGCTATGTAGAAGTCCGAATCGGGCGCGATGGTTTCCCTTATGATGCTTTCGCCGAATTCGGTGAAGTTGCAGCGACCGTAAACGGACGAACTGTAACAAAGACTTTCACGATGCAGTCGGGCAATGTCAGCAACGCCCGATTTGAATTCAATCTTGGTAAAAATTCCGGGACGGTTTATCTTTCTGATGTCAGTCTGAATTGCCTTGACTGCGGTTCGAACCAAAATATAGGCGGAAACAATTCTTATGCAACATTGGCAAGCGATTGGGGATACGTTGTCGTTGCCGACATGGTCGATTTCCGTGATAATTCCATGTCTTTGGGCGATGTATTCGGTCAAAATCTTGAACTTGGGGTGGATTCCAAGATTTACGGTAATGTCGATGCTTCGAGCCATTGTTTCTTGCGTGAACGTGCGAACATCAGCGGTGATTTGCGTTATACCAACCAATGCGAGGAACAGAACGGCGTTGTCGCCAAAACAAAGAGCGAAGCGACGCTTTCAAAACCTGTTGTCGGCATTCCGAACATCGTTGCGGGGATAACTCCAATTTCTGTTGGACTTGACCAGAACGTTACGGTATCGCCGAGTAATTACGGAGCGTTCTACGCCAATGCAAGGTCTAAGGTCCATTTGTCATCGGGTTCTTATACTTTCCAGAATATCTTTACGGAGCCCGATGCCGAGTTTGCGTTTGACTTGACTTCCGGCCCGATTACAATAAATGTCTTGGGAAATGTCCGCTTTGGCGACCGAAACACGTTCTCCATTACGGGCGGAAACCCCAGCGAAATCTTGTGGAATGTCGCCGGTGAAAATGTCGATATGGGAACGGATGGCCTGTATTTTGGAAAGGTTGTCGCTCCGTCCGCATTCGTTCGTATTCCGTCGCGTTCGCACCTTGTCGGTGCCGTGTATGCCAACAAATTCCAGATAGAACCGCAATCTACGGTTTCTCAGGAACCCCGGGCAACCGAAATCTCCCACAGTGAGGAACATTTCGGACCGTTCTTTGAGCCTGGAGTGTTCCGCTATGTTTCACAGTTGCCGCTTTCCGCGTCTGCTATCGAAATGTTTGTCTATGCGGATAACGCCCAATTCAAGGTGAACGGCGAAACATCGACAACGGTCGAACTTCCGTCTTCTAATGTAACCACAAACATCTCACTTACCAGGAGCATGATTTCGGGGTTCCCCACCGAAGCGTTCAGTAGCAGTTATGTATTCAACTTTACCAAGAGTGCAAACTACCGTATCTACTGGAATCCGCAAACCCAGTGCAAGCAGGGCTGTGACGGCACAACCGCAGCGACTGCTGTGGGAGACTTTGCGACCGTTCTCGAAACAGCCAAGGCGACAGGTCGCGAAATCAACATGGCGGGTGGCGTTTGGAATGTGACCGACAACTTTACTGACGGAGTAGTTCCCTGGAAAGTCGGTTTTGAACTGAAAGGCAATACGGAAAATCTTTGGGACCTGACTTCCGAAAACGATCTTCCGCTAATCAATCTTGGTAATGTAGCACACATAGAGATTGAAGGCCGCTCGCCTCGTTCATTTACGGGATTGCGTATCGCAAATGGCTTTAACGCAGGGAATGGCGGAGCAATTGGTACTGCCAATCAAAAAATTAACTTAAAAAATGTACTTATTTCATCGTCAAATGCTGGTGGCAATGGCGGCGCAATCTACTCATCTGATACTATGAATTTGGAAAATTGTTATTTCGGAATTAATTTGGCATATAAATCTGGTGGTGCTCTATATGCGAAAAATGCTTATGTGAAAAACGGTGTTTTTGAAAAAAATGAATCAAAAGAACATGGTGGAGCTATTTATGTTTCCGCAGAAATGCTTGCACAAAATGTTATATTTAGCCAGAATAAATCTGTTGGAAACGGTGGTGCAATATTAGTTGATGGTAATATTCAGATGACAAATGCGACTGTTTTCGGTAATTTGGCATCGGAATATTCGGCAATAACAAGTCGTTCAGGAATAGTTTATAATTCAATTATATGGGGAAATAAAAATAATTCCTGCTCTGAACAAAGCTGTTTAAGCGTTTTGTCTACATCACTAAGTGTACATCATTCTGTTACTCAGGTTTCTTTTCCAGGCGTTGGCAACACAACAGAAAATCCTCTTTTTATTGATGAATCAAATCCTGCTGGTGTAAATCGATTTTTTTCATTTGATGCGGGTTTGACCTTACAAAAAGGTTCTCCAGCCATTGCGGTTGGTTATAAAGACGTTTTTGTTTTAAACAAAGATATTTTAAACACAGAGCGAAATGAATCTGTTGATTTGGGAGCGTATTCATGGTATGAAATTGATGAAGATTTTGAATACGGTGTCTTTTTTAATGAACAATTTAAAAAAACAGCAATATCAAGGTTCGTTTTTGAAGCTTTACCAAATTGGGACTTTATCAATTTTGTCGCACACGGGAAATATGGTCGAGTCATAAAAAAACTTATAAAAAAACATAAAAAAACGAAAATTGACAAGGGTGTGGTCCAATTCACTTTACTTGATGAAAATTTTAACCCATATGAAAATGTGCCTAGTGTAAATGTTACTTTTTTCCGTAACGGAGAAGAAAACGGCAAATATGTTTTTCAATCAATTATTAAAAATCCAACTAGTGTGGATTATGACCCTGAAAAACATGGACGCCTAATAATATTCTCGTCTGATTTAGATAAAATAGGGATTCATCATGATGTTATTGTTATACCTGTTTTAAAACCAACAGATCAATTTGAGTATAAGGTAATTGAATGGTAAATAAGTTATACATAATATTCTTTCTAAATTTGTATCTTGTCGGTTGCTATTATGATCCAACAACACCATATCGGAGCAATAACTTAACAACTCAGTTTCTTCCCGCAACAACAATTTATCAGTGGACTTCCGATATAAACTTTCGTCCTCATGATAGTCATCAGTGGGGATTTGACAGACATACTGAACCGGAAAATGATGAAGATAAAGTTGTTCACTTCTCGATTGCGTCAAGTGAAAATGGGTTTGTGAATATCCATCGAAATTATGATATTGACGCTGGGTATACATATTATATATGCAATTCTGGTGATATAACGCAAAATGTATATGTTATAGACGATTCTCATTCGGAAAATGAGTATGAAAAAGATTTTGAATATCAGGTTCCTTCGTCGTTTGAAAATTCAATAAATCAAATCGGTTTGTGTCGTGAATACGGCGGAAATCAACAACTTGTTAAGTTGTTGGACATCCATACATACGGAAGAAAAGATTTTAATGTGACAGTATTGCAAGTGGGTTATGATGATTTTGTTGAAAAAACGAAATACTTGAATCAAGGGAAAACTTTTTGGACTGCTGATTTTGCAAGAGTGCTAAATCAAGCTGTTGTAAATGTACGATATCAATTTAAAACAATTAAGCTTTCTGATAATGTTTCCAAAGAGGAAAGTGATGAATATTATGCAGATGTTGATGGGTCATTTTTGTCTGTAAAAGTAGATGACACGAATAGTTCATGTTATCAAGAAACAATGGATGATATCGATGTGTTAAAAGAAAAACTTGTAAATATTTTTTCTGGGAACGAAATGTCTGATTATGATAAAAGGGTAATAATGGGTTTTGGTATCCCGACAAGAAAGTTTTGGACATTTAGAGAAAATTTTGGGGGTGGAATAGAACCATGTACAGAGGGTATTTCTACAAATGATCAACCGCAACCTAATACCGTATATGATTTAGGTATGATTTATTCAACAGATGACGATTGTGCAGTTTATGCTGACTATAAATTAAAATGGCATTATGGTGCAGACTGGGATGTTAGCGATGATGGTGGACGATCTTGGAGGAGTATTAAGAACCTGAGTTCTGTAGAAGATATTATTGATCCTCGTTGTAATGTTCTTCTAGAAGAAAAACATCAATTGACATTTTCCAAAGGTACATCTAATCAATATTTTAATGCCCACATTTCATCTACATCTAGGGCAGAAACAAAATATCTTACCTTAAATGGAATGGGAAATTATATAGGAGCTGTATCCCTTAATCCCTACACTGAAGAAAATTATCGATTCGTTCTGCATGAACTTGGACATTTGCTAGGTTTGGAGGATGTGGAAGATTTGTCTAATCTAGGCCTAAAAAATAAAGAGTCCTCTGAAGGTAATCTGATGTTTAAATTTGATCAGAATGGAGTAAAATTAAGAAATAGGCCTATGTTAAGTAAAGATGGAACCCATTACGAAAAGCAATGGGATTGCTTGCATCGTTTATCCGAGTCAGACTGTGCAGATTCTAGGCAATGGGAGATTGATCAATGAAGAATGTAATTATCAGCTTTTTTATTTTTCTTGTCGCTGCAAACAATGCCTTTGCTACAGAAAACAATGCCGTTTTCGACGCAAAGGGGCGAAAAGTTTCTAATTCAACACTTTCTCTTGATTTAAATAAACAGGGTGTCTTTGACTGGAATGTTTATTTTGTTATAAAAAAAAGACCGTCGAATCATGAAACCAGAAATTTTTCTGTTGTTCAGGAATCGCTTTTGCAGAATCGAACAAGATGGTTTGAAGTAAATAAAAACGAATATGTAAAAATATGTCCATTGAATTTTACTGAAAAAGGAACTTGGCTTTTATCGTTTCAAGCGGAGTTAGACTCTTTAAATTGCCTTTGCTTGTTTACAGATGACTTCACTAGAAGTGTTGCTGCTCTTTATATTCCAGATACGTCAAAGAAAAATTTGATTGACACAAACTGGATCCTTATAAATCAAAAAATTGTCAACCTTTCCAAAGGTTCCCATCGTGTGTTCTATGGGAAAAAGATACCTAGTAGGGAAAAGAGAAATCCTGAATCGGGGTTCAGAAATGTTTCGTTGTCGCAAGATTTAATTGTAGATGCGACAGAATTTAGTATAGGGGAGGCAGAGTGGTTGGAACGAAAAAAATATAATAGTATTGAACATACCGGAAACAAAAACCAACCCTTTGAAACTACGAATATCTATCGCTATGCAAATACACGTAGTATTCGAGATGGACTAGATTCGGTTTACAAAATTTTGCCTATTGAACAGTGGCGCAAGACATCTTTGCCATTCATTGAAAAAAGATTGAATGATGTTGTTGTAATCGATACGTCCGCTAATGGTTATAGAATCCCCTTTTATGAAGAATGGGGTGCCCTACAGCAAGCAGGCTCCCAAGATGACTTCTTCTGGGGAAATGATAATCTTTTAAGCGGAGTAGTTACTAAATACGAACAGATATTTGGCGATAGTTCTCGTTCATTTTGTAACGCATCAGGTGAAAAAGATCCTAATCCATTCGGGCTATACGATGTATATGGAAATGCCTTGGAATATGTCTTGATAAAGAATGATGCTAGTGAAAATTATAGTCATGCATTGGAATGTCGTGTAAGCCAAGAATACGACCAAAGTCCCGCTTGTCAGTTGTTTTTTAAAATGGTGAAAGTTGAAGAAAGTAAAAAGAAAAAAATCTGTGAGGGGACTTTTAATGAAGATGGAACATTAATAGAACGTTGTTCGCCTTACAAACAAAAAAAATATGCCAAAGGTTTTCGTTTAGTACGGAAACTGAAATAGAAGTCAATATCCTAAATTTGAGGATCATGTTGGCGTGCACGCCGAACTCGGCGGAGAGTTCACCGAGGGTCTTGTCTTCCTTGATGGCGGCCAGGGCGACCTTCGCCTTGAACGCGTCGTCCAGCACCCCCCTTCGCAACACAGGGCACGGCCTAATCGGCCACGCCCTGTAAAACAAAAAACTCCTGCCTGATTTCATTCAGGCAGGAGCAATTTTATTCATGCTATGTATGTTGCTACTATGCGGCATTTTCCTCTTCCTTCGTTTCGGTGGGGAAATCTACCACGGTCGTCTCGGGAGACTCGGTCGTATTCTTCCCTTTTCCCTTGCGAAGTTTCAGGTGCACCTTCTTCTGGTCGATGTGGCTGTTCACGGCGTTGATGAACTGGATGCAGCCTTCGTCCTTGTCGAGGGTGGCCTTGCCGATAGCAAGCGTCGTCACGATTCCGAATCCTTCGAGGCAGCGTTCGCGATACACCTTGTTGGCGTCGGCCACCTTCGAAGCGATTTCCTTGTTGCGATTCTGCACCGCCGTCAGGTATTCGTTGTGCTTGCTTTCGAGGTTTTCGATCCAG
>JAFZOY010000107.1 GCA_017552705.1 Bacteroidales bacterium | reverse complement strand
TATTTTAACTTCCATTTTCTTTGAGGAATATAGTTAGAATTCGCGTTAATCTTCTGTCCACAAAAGATCATCCACACTGACCTCCAACATTTTGGCCAATTGGATAAACATTTCAACATTAGGCTGAGCAACATTCGTCACCCATTTTGAGATAACGGCAGGATCTTTGTCTAAGATTTCTGCCAATTGTTTATTGGTCATTCCTTTCTCAGCAAGTACCACTTTCAAGCGGTTGATTCTTTTACGTTTCATTATTTAGAACTTAATTATGGTACAAATATACATGTTTTTTTCAAGAGAAATGCAAGTAGGGTATAAATAATGATGATTTTTGTTGAAAAATTGAATTATATTTCAATTTTTCAACAAAAAAGTGTAAAAAGGTATGAGCTCATAATGGAGCCAAAAATAGAGTCCCTAAAATGGTAAAAACAAATATGTTAATGGTTTAAAAACAACGAACGTCCCTGGAATGTCATGGGCGCTAGTTATTGTGACTGATAGTTCAATTTATTGTTGAGCTGCGTCGCCAGTGGTGAACGGTGTAGCTTGATTTTGTGTGTCGTCTGGAGTTTGAATGTTCTCGTATTGGGGTTTGTTAGCGTCATTGGCGTTGCTCTTCTTAGTAATGATACAAGAAGCGATGCTGAGCACGCAAATAAAAATTGCGAGTCCCCAAGTAGCTTTCTCGACGAAATCGGTAGTTTTGCTTACACCCATGAACTGGTTGTAGTTGTTAACATTTGCAGCCAGACCTCCACCTTTAGATTTTTGTACAAGCACTACAAGAATCAAAAGCACTGAGGCTATTGCAATTAAAAGGCTTAAAATAAATTCCATTGTTATTTGTTTTTATTGTTTTTATTGTTCTGAATTAATACTAATTTCCTAAGAAATCGAATTTGGTCTGCAAAGTAAATACTTTTTTCTGGAAAATTCAAATTTATGTTTTCAATAATTTCAAGAGCCTTTGAATATTTCCCTCTTGCGATATACATTTTCGCCAAACTTTCGGAGAACATCGAGTTGTCGTTCTCGTCGGGTTTTTGTATTGGTGTTGAGGCGATTTCGGTCTTTTCCTGCTCTCCTATGTGCTGTTCGAGGGCAATAGGTTGAGCGTTTTGTTGCTGTTCGCGCGAATTCTCGATAAAACTGTTAATCAATTCGTCCTCTTTGCTCATCGCTTGTTGTGGCAAGTGTTGTTCTTGCGAAGCGAGTATGTCGGCATAGTCGGGCATTGGATTGAATATTGCGTTGTTTATCGCTTCAATCTCTTTGTCGCTGCTGTTGCCATAGGAGTTGAGGAAGTCGTCGATAGTTTGTGACGTGGTGAGCGGTGTGCTTTGTGGTTTTGGCGGATAGAATTGCGAGAAAATTTTAGCTCTTTTGCCCAATGCCACTGCGAGCGCTTTGCGGTCGGGGCATGCGATAGCCACTTTTGCGATGAGTTCCTTATCGTTCACTCGCGGGTTATTTTTCAAGTACAACAATATCGGCAGTGTGCAGTAGGGGTATTTCTTCACAGCTTCTTGCATGAGTTGCCGTGAGTTTTCCCCTTGATTGAGAATTTGTTGTATTATTTGGTCGTAATTCTCCATGTTTTACCAGTTGCCGAAAGTTGAGTTGAAGATGAGGTCTTTGAGGTCGTCGCAAATTTGGTTACACAGTTCGTCCTGCACGTCGGTAAGCATTTGGTTGCTGTCGAAGTCTCGGTAGGCGGTGAAAGTTTGGTCGCTCGAGAGGGCTGGGTTCTTGTTGTCGATGAACTTGACGCGGACTGCGATTGTGAGTCGTGTTTGGCTTGCGTAGGCGTCTTCGCGCACTGCTTGAGGCGAGAGCGAATAATTGGTTATTTCGCCTTCCATTCTCAAGTCGGTGTTGTTGCTGTCAACGACACGGAGTCGGGTTTGTTGTGTAACCATATCCTGCATTTTGTTCTCGAAGAGCTGTTGCAGAGGCGGGTAGACGAGCGCAGCGCGAATGGGGAAGTCACCAAACGACACAGTTTTATAAATGTTGTAGTCGAGCGCCGCACCATTGAATTTATAGCTG
>JAFZOY010000106.1 GCA_017552705.1 Bacteroidales bacterium | reverse complement strand
TTGTTCATTCTAAGCGGTGTGTTGCTTGCTTATTTCAAACGGTTGAATAGTAAAATTTTCGGCATAAAGAAAACTACTAAATTGAAACCGCTCGATAGAGTAGCGTTGATTTCGTTGTGGTTTATATTTCCGTTGAGGTTGCTTGCTGAAAGTGCTACCGCGGCGTTGTATGGCAACGGAGGATTTCTCACAAACACGGTTGGACAATTGTTTGTGCGTTTTGGGGTAAATTCATCCGTGGAAATGATTTTGTGGTGGGCGTATTCCTTCAGTTTGTGCTTTTTCTTCATAGGATTGCCATTCTCCCGATATATGCACATTCTTACTGAGGTGTTGTTTATCTTTTTACGGCACTATGGCATAAAACTGAAAAAACAATTCAATTCGTATTCGAGAATACAAGTGTATTCATGTTCGCGATGCGGTGTGTGTATTGATGTGTGCCAAATGCACGTGGCGAATATATCCAACAACCAGTCGGTGTATATTCTGAAAAATATCCGCGACCAAAACCTAACAGACCGAAAATTATATAACTGTTTGTTGTGTGGACGGTGCGAACAGGCTTGTCCGGTAAAAATCAACCTGAACGATTTGCGTATTTCGCAACGAATTCGTGCCACAAAAGAGTTTAACTCTGATTATGCGTTTTTGCAGACACTTCCTGTGGAACCTCCGCAAATGATTGACACAAAACCAGATGTGATTTACTTCGCAGGATGTATGACCCACATGACGCCAGGCATTAAGAAATCGGTTTTGAAAGTGCTTGACAAGGCTGGTGTGAAATATCAGTTTATGGATAAGGAGAAAGGTGCGTGCTGTGGTCGTCCGTTGATGCTTGCCGGACAATACGAGGCGGCTAAAAAACTTATTGCCTATAACCGTGAAAAGATTCTTGAATCGCGTGCTCCGATATTGTTGGTATCGTGCCCGATTTGCTATAAAGTGTTCAAAGACGATTATGAGTTGGGACAAATCACTATAAAGCATCATTCCGAGTATTTCTTGGAATTGGTGAACCAAGGAAAAATACATTTAGAGAAATCGGAAAAGACAATCGTGTATCACGATCCATGCGAATTGGGACGTGGTTGTGGCGTGTATGAGCCACCTCGCGAATTGCTTCAGATGACTGGACATTTGCAGTCGGTTCAACAGGAAAAAGTGAATTCTTTATGTTGTAGCGGTTCCCTTGGCGATTTAAGCCTTTCTATGGCGGATAGAAATGTGATTAAGGCGGAAACACTGAAGGTTTTATTGCAAAAAAATCCAGATGTGCTTGCTACAGCTTGCCCATTGTGTAAGAAAACATTTGTGAAAGGCGTCGATGTGCAAGTGAAGGATATTGCTGAAATCGTTGCTGATGCGATGGAATAAACATCAGCAACGATTTATTTTATAATTCTCAATAAACTATCTGATAGAATTTTACCGTTCCACAGTTAAACAAAATGGGATAGTTTATATTTTGGCGTATAGCTAAATACAGAATTTGCCAATTTCTAATTCGGTCATGTGTATAAAAATAAAACCCGGATTCTTCACCAACACTTTGTTTGGGAGAGGAATTACCGGGACTGCACTGCAAATATATTAGATAGAGTATGCAAGTATTTTTAGAAAATCTACAACTATTCAGGTGCAAATAATTGATAATCAGGCTTAATGGTCAAAATGAGACCTGAAATCCTTGTAATAAATTGAAATTTATATATTTACAGCATTTTTAAGAAAATGAGTAAAAATCTGCTTTCATTGTGGAGGGAAAAATGTAATCAAGAAAGGGTTACAAGGTGCCA
>JAFZOY010000105.1 GCA_017552705.1 Bacteroidales bacterium | reverse complement strand
GTTCTGATACATCAAAAAATGTTCGAAAGCCGTTTGTTCTTCGTCGATAAACTGATAGATATGGGATGCAAAATTATTCTGTGCGATCCACATAGGGCTACAGTGATTGGTTTGGGTAACAAGCAAAAACTGCGCGCAACCAATATGGCGTCTCCCGATATCCGTGCTGGAGTTGCGTTGCTGATAGCGGCAATGTCGGCACAAGGAGTAAGTACAATCAGCAACATTGAGCAGATCGACCGTGGTTATCAAGATATTGATACCCGATTAAACGCAATAGGCGCGGAAATTATCAGAATGAATTAGATTCGCATTCAGCTACGAAATCACCGATTCACAAAGATGGTTCGGTATGATTCCGCTTGCTGTTATTGCAACGTCAACATTTTTTGCCAACGTATTTCCAGAGAGTACAAGGCACGTGTCAATTCCAAATTTGTTGCCTCCCAGAATGTCGGTTTGCAATGTGTCGCCAACCATCAGAATTTCGTGTTTGTTAATGGTTCCAAATTGTTGGATGTGGTTAAATGCGAAACTAAACATTTGCGAGTCGGGTTTTCCAAAGCGGATAAAGACTTTCTGAACAAGCGGTTCAAGCATATTTGCAACGCCACCGGTAGCAATCGCCACTTTATCTTTCGATAATGGATATGTTGTGTCGCAGTTTGCGACTATAATCGGCATGGTATAGCGACGGAGCAGATTCACTGTTTTCGAAAGGTCACGATTCCAATCGTATCCTTCATCGTCGAGTAATACAAGAAGTTGATAATCATCGTTTTGGTCTAAGTCAACATCGTGTATTGAAATGGTTTTTACACCATTCATTTTTATGTAATTTGCGGAATTCTCTGTTCCAAGATACACGATAGTTCCACCTGTGATTTTTCGTTGTATGTATTCACGGGCAAGCATTCCCGATGAAATTATCTTGTCGTCGGTGAGTGATGATATGCCGTGCTCTTGGAATTGAGCAGCCAATTCTTTTGGCCCCCGAGAGGCATCGTTTGTCAATAGGAAAGAAACAATTCCTTGAGAATCAAGGTATTCAAACATTTCCTTTACTCCAGCAAAAATACCTTTGTAGTTACGCAACACTCCGTAGGAGTCGAAAAATACAACTTTGTAGTTCTTTACGATGTCTTTGAATGATGACAGGTTCATATTAGAGCGCGTTGATAAATGATGAGAAAACTAATTGATTACCTTCGTATTCTGGCAGCATCCGTTCGGGATGGAATTGCAGCCCGACAACAAATTTTTTGCTGGGGCAGAACACTGCTTCCACTAAATTGTCGTCAGATAATGCCATTGGTTTGAGTAATGGCGAAATGTCCTTGATTCCTTGATGATGATAGCTGTTCACTTGTATTGTGTTTTGCTTGTACCACGAATATAGCGGTGTGTCAGGGAGTATGGAAATTCTATGACGGTGTTCGTCGTAATGGTCGTGGTCGATGTGGAGGACGGTGCCGTGGTTAAATTCGTGCACATCGTGATGGAGAGTGCCTCCAAGCATTGTATTTATGATATGAAGCCCTCGGCAGAAACCTAAGATTGGTTTATTTGCCTTGAATGCGTCGGTAAAACAGGCTGTTTCTATTTGGTCTTTAATCGGATCGAATTCCTCGGGAGAATCGTAGGTACTGTTGTAATATTGAGGATTTACGTCACCACCTTCAACCATAAGCAGTCCATCGTAGTCCGATAAGTATTCGGGAAGCATTGTGATTGTTTGCTCAGCAATTGGCACAATTACGGGAATACAATTCTGTGCGCACAAAATTGTTGCGTAGATTTCTGAGAACCAATTGATTAGCTTATTCTTGCGGACAAGTCTTCTGCTTACAATGAGAACCTTTTTCGCCATTACACGTGGTTTGGTGCAACAAAGAGGGTTCCGATATCTTTTCCCTCTAGGATGTCGAAAAGAATTTCGGGAGTGTCGCCGTTTGCGATAATTGTATCAATATTGTCTTTGTGGCAAATTTTTACAGCAGAAATTTTTGTTGCCATACCACCTGTGCCGAAGCTGCTTCCAGCTGAACCAGCTGCATTTGAAACATTGTCGTTTACGTCGGTGATGATGGAAATTCGTTTTGCATCGGCAAACTTGCGTGGATCTTTGTCGAAAAATCCATCAATGTCGGAGAGGATTATCAGCAAATCGGCCTTGCAAATTGATGCAACCATTGCGGACAATGTATCGTTGTCGCCAATTTCAATTTCATCTGTGGAAACTGTATCGTTCTCATTTACAATAGGAACGGCACCAATTTCGAGTAATTTTGCAAAAGTATTTTCTGCATTTTTGTGCTTTTCCTCGTTTGTAATGACATCGGATGTTAACAGGATTTGTCCAACATTGATGTGATGGGCGTCGAAGAATTTTCTGTATATTTTAGCGAGGATAGCCTGCCCGATTGCCGCCATGGCTTGCTTTCCAGGAATTGTATTCGGACGTTTTTTGTGACCGAGTTTTCCAACGCCAACGGCAATTGCGCCCGAAGATACCAATACGACCTGACGGTTTGTTTTTTGCAGGGTGGCAATAACATTCGCAATATGCTCTATTCTCCGCAAATTCAATCTTCCGTTCGGAAACGTTAACGACGATGTCCCGATTTTGATGACGATTCGCCGTTTGTCAGATAGGGTACTTCTATAATCCATTTCTTGTTAAATAGGCTACAAAAGTATAAAAAATTACACGAATTAACGCTATCTGTCAAAATATTAGCGAAAATCTTATAACTATTGTGTGTATTAGGTGTTTACCATTTGATTTTTGTGTATTTTTGCCAAAACAATTGTTATGAATCGTTTTTTATTCATAGTGTGTCCATTTTTGTTTCTTGCTTGTGCAAGCCACGAGGGATTAGTTTCTCTTTCGTCGAATGATGACTATGAAATACGGACGATTCAATTGAAAGGGGCGGTGTATTCTACGCCGATTAAGATGAAGAACAACACGGTTGTGGTTGGCACCCATCGTCGTTCCATTTATTTCCTGACGACAAATGACACCATTCAGACCGAACATCGTAAAAAACTGCCTGTCCACACTGACGAAACGATTCTTAGCGTGTACCGAACAAAATTCTGGGTGCATGCAACTCCTGCAATCGTCTATGATTCATTGGTTTCCATAGGTTCGTACGACGGAAATATGTATTTCTTTAATGAAAAGGGAGAATTGCAGAAAACGATTCGTCCAGGAGGACGTATTTTTACAAATTGTGCACAGCTTGATTCGTTGTGGATGGTATTCGCTACGGGAGTTAAAGGTCTGTGGTTCTATAATATGAACGCCGACACTTTGTTTTTATCTCGGATAAAACGCTTGACTCACGGTAGCCCAACGGTGCTTGGTAATGCATTGATATGTATTGGCAGTAATGATAAACGAATGTATTTCTTTGATAATCTTGGAAATATGATTTCTTCGTTTAAAACTGGTGGATGGATAATGCACTCGAAAGCGTTGCCACAATCCGATTCTGTTGTGGTGTTCGGCTCCTACGATAAACATCTGTATTCGGTGACGACATCCGGCGAAATGAATTGGAAATTCGACACGCAGGGTAAAATCCATGCGTCGCCACAGCAATTTGCAAACGGCAACATTATTTGTGGCTCGTTCGACAAGAATATCTATATCATAGGAAAAGATGGACGGAAAATATCTGAGATACCAACGGCTAAACGTGTGGTTTCGTCAGCAGCTGTTTTCAAAGGTAAATATGCCGTGGTCGGTTCGTACGATAAATATTTGTATGTGATTGATTCCGAAGGAAATCTTGTGAAGAAAATATATGTTGATGGAAAAGTCTTTTCGTCTCCAATAATACTTGACGACGGAACAATCTTCTGTGCAACCACTAATGGGAAGGCTGTTTTTATTGACTGTACAGCGGATTTTTAAGTTTGGCATATAATTTGGTTATACGGATAGAAAACAAAGTTAGAACAAAAAATATTTAGGAGGACAGAGTTATGAAACGAGTTATCACAATTATGGCAATTTTATTTAGTGCAGCACAAATATTTGCCTCAGAGTTAATAGTTAAAGGAAAAATCGATGTTCCTTTTTCAGTATTCATCAACGGAGAAAAATACTATTCTTACAATAGTCAAGTAAATATCACCAATATCCCACGTGGTTATTACAATATGCAGATTTACACCGAAGGTGCATCATACGAATTGTTATATGACTGCCGTATAGAAATTCAAAGAAATGAGATTGTAACTGCTTCGTTTACCGGCGACAATAAAATCTATATTTCGTCAACACGTGTTACTGCACCGGTGATTTTGGATGTGACTCCATATCCTCACAGAGCTACTGTTCATGTTCATCATCATGCAGCTCCTGCTCCAAAACCAACTCGTGTGTATCATTCTAAACCAAAAAGCGCACCTGAACATGGACATGGACAAACAAAGAACGATAGGCCTCAGCCATCAAACAATAAGGCCAAATCAAAAGAAAACCATACGTCCGACAATACTCATTACGGACCACGGCAAACAACAAATACAAGAAAGTAACAAAATCAAAAGGCTGCCTTTTAAGACAGCCTTTTTTATTTTATCGGAATTGAGAATTTCTGTCTGCTGTTATACAGACAGTATTCCATTTTCTAATGCGAGCTTCCAGCGTTGGTAAGCCTCGTGGTATTTTTCCTTATTCTGGATGTCGGGTTCGATGACAGCAATTTTTTGTAGTGAGGCAAACGCTTCTTCCGTTGTTTTGTAATATCCGATACCGATGCCTGCTCCACGGGCTGCGCCAACAGAACCGTCGGTGTTGTAGAATTCTATTGTTGAGCCGGATATGCTTGCCAATGTGGTTCGGAAAATCGGGCTTAAAAACATATTTGCTTTGCCTGCACGGATTACCGATGGATTGATTCCGATGGTTCTCATTATTTCCATTCCATAGTGGAATGCAAACGCAATACCTTCGTGGGTTGCACGGATGAGGTGGTTTGTTGAATGTTTCGTCAGGCTGAGCCCAACAATTGATGCGTTCACATTTTTGTTTTGTAGCACCCGTTCCGCACCGTTTCCAAACGGAAGCACCGAAAGTCCGTCAGAACCGATGGCAACTGTTTCCGATAATTGGTTCATTTCATCGTATGTGGCTGAAGGACAAATATTTTTGCGTAGCCACGAATTCATTATTCCTGTACCGTTGATGCATAGCAGAACCCCCAATCTATTCTGTTGTTTTGTATAGTTTACGTGCGCAAACGTGTTGACGCGCGAAAGAGGGTCATATTTAATTTCGTCGGTTACTCCATAAACCACTCCCGATGTCCCTGCCGTTGTAGCTATTTCTCCTGGATTCAATACGTTGAGCGACAATGCGTTGTTTGGCTGGTCACCGGCACGGTACGAAATAGTTATATTTGGGTGCAGACCTAATTCCTTTGCTGCTTGTTCGCTGATTTTGCATTGCGTGCCAAACGTTGGAACAATATCGGCGAGCAGAGATGAGTCTATGCCATAATGGTCGAGTAGGGATTGGGCGGGTTCACCTTTTTTGAAATCCCAAAGTATTCCTTCGGAAAGTCCGCTGATGGTTGTTTGCACTTCGCCGGAGAGTTTCATCGCAATGTAGTCGCCCGGCAACATGATTTTATGGATTTTCTCGTAAATCTCGGGTTCATTTTCTTGTATCCAGCGCAGTTTCGAAGCAGTGAAATTTCCAGGGCTGTTCAAAAAGTGCGAGAGACATTTTTCTTCGCCTAGTTCGTGGAAGGCTTTGTTGCCTATGTGTGTTGCACGGCTGTCGCACCAGATAATGGCGGGGCGTAGAACGTTTTTATTCTTGTCGATGCACACTAAGCCGTGCATTTGGTAGGAAATGCCAATGGCAGAAATCTCTTTTACATTGATTTGTGCGCTGTTGAGGACTTCCGACAATGCAATTTTTAGGTTTTTCCACCATTCTTCAGGTTCCTGTTCCGCCCAGCCGATTTGTTTGGCAATGATGGGCATTTCTTGTTTAGGATAAAATGCTGATGCAGTACAATTACCTGATTCAGCGTTAACTAACGAAACCTTTACTGAAGAACTTCCAATGTCGAATCCTAAAAAAAACATTTTCATACATTTAATGTTATACAACACAAATGTATGAAAAGTTATGGATTAATAATTCTCAATCACCACGACTTTGAAGATTAATTCATCGGTCATTGCGTCGGGTTCAAACCCATCCAAATCCTCCACAACGAAAACCACGGTTCCTTTTTCGTATTCAAAACGAGTGTTTTCACCAATAGTTATAGAAGTGCCTTCGTCGTTTTGGAACGTGTAAGGATATACATACGGCATTAGATTCCAAGAACTTGCGTTTTTCTCAATGTCGTAGGTAAACCAAAGATAGCCTAACACGGCACCGTTTTTCATCACATTGTCGGTGATGTCAGGATTGTCGCATTCAGCGTAGAGATACGTTCTGCCATTGTCGTAGTGGCCAACTTGCCAATCCTTGCCTTGGATGGCGTATTCCCTTGTATAAACTTTTGCACCGTTGTAATATTCCGAGATATACTCTTTTGTGATGTATTCTCTTTCACAACTTGTTGTCAAAAAGGCAGTTATAACTGCGATTGACGAGATTAAAATTGTACGAATCTGTTTCATAGCTCTAAAATTTTTTCTATAACCAATGCAAAAGTGATGCCATAAAAAGATGATTTACAACGAAGCGTTGAAATATCCCAATTCAGGAGATTTTTTCATTAAATCGGCAAGGGTGTAATTATCAAAAAACGAGTTTATGGTTTGGTATAATTCCTTCCACATCGGAAGTGTCCTACAGATAGGTTCCCGTTCGCAATATTTTGCATCGCAACCCAAACAGGCTACTGGGGCAAGTGTTCCTTCGGTTATGCGCAGAATTTCGCCAATTGTGTAATCGTTTGGCAGTCTGTTGAGTTTGTAACCACCGCCTCGTCCGTGTACGCCGTCAATTAAGCCAGCTTTGGAAAGCGTGGTTGTAATGCTTTCGAGGTATTTAAGGGAAATGTCTTGACGTTCGGAAATGTCTTTCAAACGGATATAGTTCGACGAGCCTTGTTCTGCTAAGTCTATCATTACTCTAATCGCATATCTGCCACGAGTTGAAATCATTGTTATTCAAATTTAGTTTTATTAAAGGTATTGTACAAAGATACGTAAAATAACGCTCGGTGTTATACAAAGCACAAAAAAGAATCACCACACGTTTGGCAGTGATTCTTTTCTTTGTGAAACAATAGAAACATTGTCTTACTCAGCGAATAATGGTGTACTGAGGTAACGGTCGCCAGTATCAGGAAGCAACACAACGATGTTTTTTCCTTTGTTTTCTGGACGTTTAGCCACTTGCAAAGCCGCCCAAACAGCTGCTCCCGATGAAATTCCAACCAAAACACCTTCTTTATGGCCGATTTCTTTTCCTACCGCAAAAGCATCCTCGTTTTGAACAGGAATGATTTCGTCGTAGATTTTTGTGTCGAGAACATCAGGAACGAATCCTGCACCGATACCTTGGATTTTGTGGGCTCCTGCCACGCCAGTCGAAAGTACTGCCGAAGTTGCTGGTTCTACCGCAACGACTTTTACCGATGGCTTTTTGCTTTTCAAGTATTGACCAACACCGGTAATAGTTCCGCCGGTTCCCACACCAGCAATGAAATAGTCCACTGCACCGTCGGTGTCTTCGAAAATTTCAGGACCTGTAGTTTCAAGATGAGCTTTTGGATTTGCTGGATTTACAAATTGTCCTGGAATAAAGCTGTTAGGAATTGAGTCAGCTAATTCCTGTGCCTTTGCGATAGCACCTTTCATACCTTTTGTTCCGTCGGAAAGAACCAATTCTGCTCCGTAGGCTTTCATAAGTTGACGGCGTTCCACGCTCATCGTTTCCGGCATTACAATGATGATGCGATATCCACGGGCTGCTGCCACACTTGCAAGTCCGATACCAGTGTTTCCGCTGGTTGGTTCTATGATAACCGAGTCGGGTTTCAATTTTCCTGATTTTTCCGCATCGTCAACCATTGCTTTTGCAATACGATCCTTTACGCTTCCTGCGGGATTGAAATATTCCAACTTTGCATAAATTTTTGATTCAAGTTTGTAAGCTTGTTCAAGATGTGTAAGTTCCAATAGGGGAGTGTGTCCTATTAACTGGTCTGCTGTTTTAAAAATCTTTGCCATATCGTTATCTGTTTATGAGTTATTACTTATGAAATTAGAAAATTTATTTAATTGCTTGAAACCCATTTTCCAAGTCGGCAATAATGTCGTCAACATGTTCCGTACCGATTGATAAACGGATAGTTCCTTGGAAAATGCCTTGGTCGGCGAGTTCTTCTTCAGTTAATTGGGAATGTGTTGTTGATGCTGGGTGGATTACCAATGATTTTACATCAGCAACGTTTGCCAATAGGCTGAAAATCTTTAAGTTGTCGATAAACTTCCATGCTGCGTCTTTACCACCCTTGATTTCGAATGTGAAGATGCTTGCGCCGCCATTCGGGAAATAACGTTCGTAGAGAGCGTGATCAGGATGGTCGGAAAGTGACGGGTGGTTGACTTTTTGTACCAAAGGATGATTTTTCAGATATTCAACCACTTTTTTCGTGTTTTCAACGTGGCGTTCCAAGCGAAGCGATAGTGTTTCGATGCCTTGGAGCAATAAGAACGCGTTGAACGGGCTGATTGCCGCACCTTGGTCGCGGAGTAAAATTGCACGGATGTAAGTGACAAATGCAGCCGGACCAACCACATCGGCAAATGAAATACCGTGGTAGCTTGGGTTCGCATTTGCGATTGGAGCATATTTTCCTGCTTTTTTCCAATCGAATTTTCCGCTGTCAACTATGATACCACCAAGTGTAGTGCCGTGTCCACCCAAAAATTTCGTTGCGGAGTGAACAACTATATCAGCTCCGTGTTCAATCGGGCGGATAAGGTAAGGCGTACCAAACGTGTTGTCGATAACCAACGGAATGTTGTTTTTGTGGGCGATATTTGCAATTGCGTCAATATCAGGAATATCGCTGTTTGGATTTCCCAATGTTTCCAAATAAATTGCTTTTGTGTTTGGTTTGATAGCTTGGGCAACTTCGGAAAGATTATGTGCATCAACAAACGTGGTGTCAATTCCGTAAAGTGGCAACGTGTGCGCAAGTAAATTGTAAGAACCACCGTAGATTGTTTTTTGTGCAACAATATTGTCGCCTTTTTGAGCCAACGCTTGTATGGTGTACGTGATTGCGGCTGCACCAGAAGCCAATGCCAATGCTGCCACACCGCCTTCCAAAGCGGCAACGCGTTTTTCCAACACATCCTGCGTTGAGTTAGTTAATCTACCATATATATTTCCTGCATCGGCAAGACCAAAACGGTCGGCAGCGTGCTTTGAGTTGTGGAACACGTACGAAGTTGTTTGATAAATTGGAACTGCGCGTGAATCCGAAGTTGGATCTGCTTGTTCCTGACCTACGTGTAACTGTAATGTTTCGAATTTGTACTTCTGTTCGCTCATAATAACCTCCTATTTTATAATCAATCGTTTTCGTTTTATTTGACAATGCAAATATATATAAAAAATCCTTTAACCTACCGTGTTGATAGGTAAAAATTTTTAGAAAAAATGTAAATTATTGATAATCAACGAGAATATTTTTTAAAAAAATAAAATCTATTGTGTTCCAGTTCTTTCGGCGGCGAAAGAAACGGAACCCAAAGAAAGGCCGCCGACGTACCTGCTTGGCTAAAATCAACTGCGTTCCGCTAAAGGCGTTGAAGTGCCACACCATCGTATGAGGTAGTTTATCGTTATAAGGCACCAACGCCTTTTTACGCTACACTCCGTTGATTTT
>JAFZOY010000104.1 GCA_017552705.1 Bacteroidales bacterium | reverse complement strand
TTTGCAGTTACCGTTACCTCGGCAACACCCTTGAACTGGTTCGTTGTTAAATAAAGTTTGCCATCAACCACGTCGGCAACAACCAAACTTGGATTTGTGCTGACAGCAGAGAAATACACGTTACCATTTTCCGATGATTTAAACAAATCACGTATGTTGATTGGCTCGTTTTGCACACCAGTTTTCAACGTATCGATTATCAAATTATTGATAGCATAGATAATCTCTTTTTTCTTGAAGTTTGCAGTCAACGCAATCTTGTCATACACAAAGAATTGTATTGTTGAATCCTGCAATGAAACGCCATCCAATGTTGATTCCGTTGACCAGCCTGTAAATTCATATCCTGCATCGGATTTTGCAGTAAGCATAGCCTGACGATTATAATTGTAGGTACCAGCACCTTCCACACTACCCATTGCATTGTCGTAGTCGGCAGTTACTTTAAACTTGTTCACCGTCCAAATTGCCCAGAACACTTTTGTACCGATTGCATCGGATTCAATTGCACTTACAGCAAGTCCGTCGCCATTGGAATTAGTGTACCAACCTTCGAACGTGCTACCTTCTTTTGTAACATCGGCAGGAAGTACCACGCTTTCACCATACTTATACGTTGTAGCATATTCATCGTTAATTTTTCCACCATTCACATTGAACGTAATAGAATATTGGTTTGCTGTCCATTTTGCATAGAATGTTTTATCGCCCGTTTCAGTTTCAGACACGCTTACAATTGGTTCACCATCGAATTCGGCGTTATCGTACCAACCATCGAAGTTGCTACCTGTTTTCGTAACATCTTGCGGAAGAATCGCACCATTGCCATATACGTAGCCGGCAATGTTACCCGAGTTGATTGTGCCATCGTTAGTTGCAAATGTAACTTTGTAGAAGTTAACAGACCACTTTGCCCAGAATTCCTTATCGCCTGTTTCCGTGTTTTCAATCTTTGAAACCTTCGCACCCTCGTAGTTCGAATTGTCGAACCAGCCAGCAAATGTATAGCCTTCGCGTGTAAGTGTCGGAAGTTCAACTTCGTTGCCATAGTTGTAGGTTGCCTGAGGTGTGGTTTCAGAAGTTCCACCGTTGGCATTGTACGTTATAGTATAGTCGATAATTGCCCATTGAGCAAAGAAAGTCTTGTCGCCTGTTTCGTCGGCGGCAATCGTAGTGACACGTTCGCCATCGAAACCGGCGTTGTCGTACCACCCTTCGAACGTATAGCCTGTCTTAACAACCTCGGTAGGAAGGATTGTAGTGATGCCAAGCGAGTAGTTTGCTATGTTTCCGCTCTTGATTGTACCTTCGTTGGCATTGAGAACAACCGAGTATGTGATGCGTTCCCAGTTAGCCCAAAATTCCTTGTCACCTATTGCATCGTCGGTAATGGCTTCAACAGCATCGCCCTCAAAGTTGGAATTATCGTACCAACCAGCAAAATTATAACCTATGCGGGCTACATCGGTAGGAAGTGTGATTTCTCCATCTTCAACATTGTAGCCTGTCACATAATCGCCATTGATAACGCCACCATTACTGTTGTACGTGATTGTGTAATCCACAATTGACCATTGGGCAAAGAACGTTTTGTTGCCGAAGTCAGCAGTTGAAATTTCAAGAACATCGTTGTCGTCAGCATCTTTCCATCCATTGAATGTGTACCCGTCTTTCGTTACATCGGTAGGAAGAATTGCACCTACGCCATAGGTATAACCATTGATTTCGTTTGCATTAATTGTTCCACCATCGGTATCAAACGTTACTTTGTAAGATTCAGCCTTCCATTTTGCCCAGAAATTCTTATTACCTATTTCATTTTTGGCAATTTCAGTAATTGCACCACCATCGTAACTTGAATTATCGAACCAGCCGAGGAACTCGTAGCCAGTTTTGGTTATATCAGTTGGCAAAATTGCCCCAACGCCGTAAGTGTATACTGTTACATTATTGCCTTCTCCAATTATGCCGTTATTTGTCTGCAAGGTCACATTATATGTCTTTGCAGTCCATTGCGCCATGAACGTGACATCACCGATAGTTCCCTTGCTGATTTGTGTAACTTTTTGATTTTCTGGATTATACCAACCCTCAAACGTATAACCAACCTTGGTAACATCTTGCGGAAGGATTGTCAACACATTATAAGTATATGACGACAGGTTTCCGCTGTTGATGTCGCCACCATCGGCATTGAGAGTAACGGTGTAGGTGTTTACATCCCATTTTGCCCAGAATTCCTTGTTGCCAAATTCAGATGCCGTGATTTCATTGAATTCGGAGCCTACAAGATTCGAATTGTTGTACCAGCCAGCAAATGTGTGACCTTCACGAGTTGGGGTTGGCAAAATCACCTCATCACCATATTTGTAATTGGTAACAGGAGTTTCCTCAAATTCGCCTTCGTTGGCATTATAGATTATTGTGTAATTAATGGTATCCCATTTTGCATAGTAGATTTTATTGCCAAGGTCGGTTACCAAGATAGCACTTATTGCAGAACCTTCGCAATCGGAATTATCGAACCAACCGAGGAATGAATATCCAGTTTTGGTCACATTTGTCGGCAATTGAGTATATGTACCGTATGAATAGGAAGTTATATTTCCTGAATTTATCACGCCGCCGTTATTTTCGAACTCTACAGTATAAGTATTAGCAAGCCATTTTGCATAGAAAGTTTGTTCGCCAGTTGCTGTAACAGGAATTTCTGTTACTTCTTCGCTTGTACAACTTGCATTAGTGTACCAACCGCCGAACGTGTAGCCGTCACGGACAACATCAGTTGGAAGTTCAGCCCCTTCACGTTCAATATATTCAGTTAAATCGGTACACGTACCGCCATTCGGATTAAGAACCACTTTATTATATGAACGATATGTAGCGATTTTTGCCGATGATTCGCCAAAATATTGTAAATATGGATAATACAAATATTTTTTACCCTTCATTACAACAGGCTCTTTTATTGCCCATATTTCGGAAGAAAAGTTTTCGGGCAATGTAATACAAAGGTCATCAGTTTGCACTGCCGTAACTTCCCCATCTTTATCCACGGCATTATAAATACCATCATATGGTGAAACTTGTTCATCATAATAACAATCAATTGCGTTTGAATAACCAGCCGTTAAACTTCCTATGTTTACCCCTTCGGCGATAGCTCCCGCATTATATGAATACTTCATAGTCAATCCAAGAAATTCACCTCCCGAAAGACCACCAACATTATCACCCGATACAGTACCGAGATTATAACAAGATTCTATACGAGAAGTATTACCTGCCAAACCTCCGACATAAGCTCCTCGTCCTGAAATAGCACCTTCGTTGTAGCAATATTTTAACGTAGCAGAGCCATATCCCACAATACCACCGACATAACCTGAGCCTGTTACATCAGCAAGGTTTCGGCAATAACTCATCGTTCCACCAATAATATATTCTCCCAAAATACCGCCAGCATTTTGTCCACTTACCGAGCAACTAATATTTTCACAATGAGTAATAGAAGGATATGACCCAGCATTACTCAATGATGCTCCTCCGGCAATACCACCACAACCCGTAAAATCATTTCCTCTATATGTAGAAACAAATTTACTATCTGCAATTTTTACGCCATTAACTGTACCGCCAGAAACCGTACTAAACAAGCCGACATAGGCATCGCTTGATTCAGCATATAATCCCGAAATAGTATGATTTAATCCATAGAATCTACCAGAGAATCCATAACTATCTTGTCCAATAGGTGTCCAAACAGTTGTTGGCGAAACTTTTAATCGACCATTCTTAAGATTTGACGATTCCGCCACATCGTTCATCAACACATAGGTTTTAGTCAAATCATTATTTACATCCTTCAATTGTTCTATGGTATAAATAGGTATAAAATCGCTAATCCAATCTGGCACATCAGTTTTACTAATGTTTACATAGTATTTTTTTGCGACCTGAGGTTCACCAACACCTTTTAACGATGGATACGTTCCTATAATCTTATACCCAAACACACCATCTTCGGAAATAACCGAAGTAGTGGCATTTGAAGTTGTTCCAGCTTGCCAGACACTGCTACTATATGTTGAATTGAGCGCAGTTGACAATGTTGCATTACATAAGGTTTGTGTAGTTTTTCCTGTAGCAGAACCCGTATAATCGGTTCCACCTATACCGCCAGCCGTACAATTTTCGGAATCATAAAAACAATTCTTAATGTACGAAGAACTTCCATAAGCAGCGATTCCACCAGCTTTAGTTGAACAACCAACACTTCCTGCATTAAAACAATTTTCCAAAGTATATTCACCCTCACTTCCAACTATACCACCAGCAACAATTCCCACTATACGTCCAGTATTATAGCAGTTACGTACAATATATCCGTCTGACATCTTCGAAAGAATTCCACCACACTCTTTTCCCAAAAAGGAAGTCCTTCCATCTGACAAAATGGTACCCGTATTGTAACATTTTTCAATAATGACTTTTGTTCCTTGTACCTGCACAAATCCACAAATGCCAGCAAACGCGCCGGAAGCAGTCACATCACCAATATTGTAGCACTCTCGGATTGTAGAAGTTGTATAATCGCCATCCACCATACCAACAATTCCTCCCATAGCAGCTATACTTGAGCTACTATTTATTCCCATAACCGCTCCACTATTGGAACATTGTTCCATTGTGGTTTGTTCTATAGTTCCACAAAGTCCACCACAAAAACCATTTTCTGATTCTAAAACACACGCATTATGACAATTATAAATATAAGAGTTTATTGCTTTTCCACAAATTCCACCACTAAAAGCATAACTATGGATAAAGCCGTCGGCAACAGTTACATTTCGAATCTCGGCATTTTTTATAGTAGCAAACAAGCCCATATATACATCGCCATCATTAGAATAAAACATACCGGAAACGGTATGTCCATCCCCATCGAAACAGCCACTGAAATTATTAATAGCTTCCCATACCTTTAGATTTGCAACTCGATAATCCTCACGCAAAGCGCCTTCGGAATTAAGAACGTTTTCGTTGATAAAAATATCGGCTGTTAATTTACCGCATACTGTGTTATATCCAATATGTACCAACTCACGGAATTTCTCCAACATTTGTAAATCTGGTATCAATAAAGGATTTTCGTAAGTACCTTCTCCTTCAAACAATGATAGAATAGAGGCTACACCACTTGGCAATTCAGTTCCTTCCGTATTAGAGAAAAAATTAGTAACACCATTTACTTGATATACCAATTTATCGTTCTTTAACTCAGGTGCGATATCGGTAGCTAAATTCTGCCCCCAAGGAGAACCACCGTTGACAGAGCCGTTCAGCAAATAACAAACTTCGCCACTCACAAACGACATATATGTTTTTTTAACACAACCAGAATTATCGTCAGTAACGATTCCTACTGAAGATGCACCACAACCATTTTGAGAGATTTGGTTACCATCAGTAGCTGTATTTGCCATATAATATGATTTTGTGATAGAACCACTATTTTGTCCAATCAATGCGCCCGCATATTTTGATGCACTATGTACAGTACCTATGGAATACGTGTTTTTTATCGTACAACTCGCTTTATTAAACCCAGCGATTCCTCCAGCACATCCTTGTGATGTACTTGCAGTAATGTCACCTTGATTATAACAATAATCAACTGTACCATAATTAGCACCCAAAATACCGCCGACATCGAACGTACCACTGACGGCAGCTATATTTGAACAATACGAAAGGGTTCCTCCGCTCTCCATACACCCGACAATTCCACCAATATATTTCGTACCTGATACAGGAATAGTACACTCACAATATGAAATAGATTGGGTTGTGCCAGTGCTAAACCCGCAAATACCGCCACAATATCCATCTGAGGCAGTTGTTGTGATTGAACCACGGGTATTATCACGTTCAGCAACCGTTTTACATTTAGTAATCGTACCAGTATTATATCCACAAATACCGCCAGCATACTGACCATTGAATGTAATATCAACACCATAGTAATAACCACTAACCTGACGACCGAGCACACAATCCGAAATTGTTCCAGTGTTGTGTCCACAAATACCTCCACATTGTTGTCCTGCCATAGTTACAACATCAGAGACATTAAACATAGAATTGATGATAGTACCAGTATTTTTTCCACATATACCACCAACCCAAGTCGTTGAATTCGTAAATACACCTCTATATGTGCTACAACCTCGTATTTTTCCTTCATTGTATGCACATATACCTCCCACATAATTTTTACCACTTAGGGCAGAACTACTGTAACAAGTGTCCAAACAACCTACACTTGAGTTCGCACCACACACACCACCGCAATACGCATTATCAGAAGTGGCAATAACCGTTAATCCTGAATGTGACTGGGCTACTATCCCCGAATTGTAACCGACAACACCGCCTACCTCGTATGCTCCAGACACAGAACCTGTTGAAGAATAGCACGATGCAGAACGAATCGTTCCTGAGTTGGCACCGCACACTCCGCCACAAAAAGACTCTGACGTAGTTATAGATGCGGTTACCGATGGAGAAATATCTTGAGACGAATGGTCACTAACTGTAACGTTATTCAGTACCCCTGAATTGGAACCACACGCTCCACCTACATATTGCTTACCAGAGACTGTATTATATGAATACACCGACGTTACATCGCCATAATTACATCCTACAATACCACCCACATATGTGGCACTACCAACCACTTTTGCCAATACTGTTCCCCCTGATATTGTTCCTTTCTCATTGGATCCTGCATTGTAACCACAAATACCACCACAATACGCATTTCCCGATGTGACAGTGGAAGTTATTATTGCATCTTTATCATCCACATCACAACTAAGAACACTACCTTTTTTATGATACCCCACTATACCGCCAACATACGAACCACCTGTAACATTTGACCAACACGTTGCATCATCAATAGTTCCCATATTCCAACCGCAAACACCACCCACATAAGATTCTCCCGTTATCGTGATATTTCTACCAGACCTTCCTGTTATTGTTCCGCCATCACATTCTCCGCAAATACCTCCTACATATTGTTTTCCTGTTACGCTTGCATTATTTCTAATTGTCCCTATGATAGAACCATTACTAAAACCGCAAATACCACCCACACGAGTTGCTGCTGATGCAGAAATGCTACCGGAATTAGTGCAACCTGACACCGTACCTCTATTTCTTCCACAAATACCGCCTACATCAGTTGAAGAACCAGTAATAGTAACCTCATTAGTACAACTTGATATTGTTCCTCCATCATTATGTCCACAAATACCACCAACATAGGAACCTCCTGAAATAGAATGAGTTGTACTCGAAGAAAGTTTTGTTAATATACAATTTGAAATTGTACCAGTGTTACATCCACAAATACCACCCACATAAGATGTACCTTGTATTGTAACATTTTTCAATTTAAAAGTAATTTTTTCGATTGTACCACTATTGTATCCGAATAAACCTTGGTACTGTCTTGACGTTGTTGCTGTAAGCGAAGATGCTGAAAGTTGAATATTTCCATTGTATTTTGTAAATATTCCCCTAAACGGATACGACGAAGTACCGATAGGCGTAAAATCAGCAACATCAATAGTAAAAGTTTGGGTAACAACGCCATTAATATTGTTTGTACCGCCATTTACCAAATTGGCAAATGCCTTGAGGTCTGCACTGCTTGTAATGGCATAGTACCCAATGTACTGAGTGTAAGAATTTGCATCAATATAAAAATCAGAATAATTACTTGCTGTAATTTTTGTAATTGCAAACGACTGCACACAAGAAATTGCACATGCAGCAATTGTTACGAGGATTTTTGTAAATGTATTTTTCATAATCATTTATTTTTTCAATGTTTTTATTTTTTCCGTAGAGACGTGCCATGGCGCGTCTCTACATATTATCGTTCAATTTCGTGTAGAGACGCCACAATGTGACGTCTCTACAATTTCGTGTTTTTCCAATCATCGTAGAGACGCGATTAATCGCGTCTCTACAACAACCGTTTCGTGGTATGGGGAATGGTATCCGACCATACCATGAAAAAATCGGTGCAAGGTATAAATTTCTAACTGAAAACGTATGGGAAAAACGAAGTTTTTTGTCATACGCAAAGTGTACAAAATACACTATCCATAAGGGATTGCGGAGATTTAATGCACAATGATGGACTATTTTGGGAAAGAACTATGGTAATGCTTATTTTTGTCGTTTCCGAAAGTAGCGAATAACAACAATCGCAACAACAACGCATACAACAACAAGTATTCCATAGCCAAGTTCGTGGCTGTATTTGTTTATCAAATCCTGTTGACCATGTGCGAAATAGCCTAATGCGGCCAAGACGGTGTTCCAAATTCCTGCGCCAAGAGCCGTAAATGTTATAAATGTCGGCAATTTCATCCGCGACAGTCCCGCTGGAATTGAAATCAACTGACGAACAGCAGGAATCAATCTTCCGATAAATGTGGAAACTTTTCCGTACTCGTTGAAATACTCCTCGGCATGTTGCACTTTTTCGCCGCTCAACAGACACAAATGTCCGAATTTGCTATCGGCAAACTTGTAAATAATTGGTCGTCCAAGCCAAAGCGAAAGGAAATAGTTTATAAGTGCGCCAAGCAATGACCCAAGCGTTCCGAACAACACGATGAGAATTATATTCATATCGTTTCCTTCGTTGCAGGCAACGTATGCCGCAGGCGGAATGACTATTTCCGAGGGAAATGGGATGAAAGAACTTTCTATGGTCATCAGCGTGGCTACTGTCACGTAGTTCATATTCTGGCTGTACCAATCCTCTACTTTTGAAAATACTGATTTATTCGCATTTACCGTGTCAGTTTGCGAAAAGCTGCCGAATGCAATTAGCGAAAGGGCTACAATTAAACAAATACGTTTCATTTTTTTCTCAAAAAAATAGAGACGTACACCATAGCACGCCTCTATTCTCAATTAATTAACCTTTTAAATTTTGCTTTCTCATGTTTTCACATTATCCACCGAAGTTATCGAAGCGAATCATGTTGCTTTCAACACCAAGGCTATCAAGCAAATCAAGCACTGTCTTAGCCATCATTGGTGGACCGCACAAGTAGTATTCAATATCTTCAGGTGCTTCGTGTTGTTTCAGATAGGTGTCGCCCATAACTGGAGCAATGAAGCCCGGAGTATATTTAACGCCCATAGCATCAGCTTTTGGATCTGGACGGTCGAGAGCCAAGTGGAAGTGGAAGTTTGGATATTCTTTTTCCAATTCCAAGAAGTCTTCCATAAAGAATACTTCATCGATTGCACGTGCACCGTAGAAATAATGCATTTCGCGGTCACGAGTATGCAACGTTTTAAGCATGTGCATAATCTGAGCACGCAACGGAGCCATACCGGCACCACCACCTACCCAAATCATTTCGCGTTTGCTGTCGAATACAGGGTGGAAATCTCCGTAAGGACCACTCATCATTACCTTGTCGCCTGGTTTCAACGAGAATATGTACGTAGAGGCAATACCACAAGGAACATCCATAAAGCCTGGACCTTGATCTTTCGGTTTGAATGGAGGCGTTGCAATACGAACTGTCAACGTCATAATATCACCTTCGTCAGGATAGTTGGCCATAGAATATGCACGAACTGTAGGTTCCGTGTTCTTCTGATGCAATCCGAACAATCCGAATTTCTCCCAAGCTGGGATATACAAATCACCAATCAAGCTCTTGTCGAAATCAGCATAGTTGATGTCGTATTCAGGAATTTTAATTTGAGCATACGAACCAGGAAGGAAATTCATGTGTTCGCCAGCTGGCAATTTAACCTTGAACTCCTTGATGAATGTAGCCACATTCTTGTTAGAAATAACTTCGCATTCCCATTCCTTAATACCAAGAACTGATTCAGGAATTTGAACATGAATGTCGTTCTTAACCTTCACCTGACAAGCCAAACGCCAATGGTCGTTTTGTTCCTTACGGCTGAAGAAATCTTTTTCTGTCGGCAATATATCGCCGCCACCTTCAGTTACCTGACAACGGCACATACCGCAAGCACCTTTTCCACCACAAGCGGAAGGAAGAAGGATATTCTGGCCTTGCAATGTTCCCAACAAAGAACTGCCTGGATTTACTT
>JAFZOY010000103.1 GCA_017552705.1 Bacteroidales bacterium | reverse complement strand
TCACAATCATAAGCGCATTACTCCACCCCTGTTATTTTTACAACAACACATTTTCAAGATTTGTCAAACGCCATTTTTCAAATTTGACAAATCGGAAAAATATGTTATTCAACACACGATCCAAAACACCAAAAAACCGCCGGGGGAGTTTCGACGGTTTTTGGATGAACTTTTCTTGACGTTTTTATTTTTATAAAACCGAGGGAAAGTTCAAAGGTTGGCACACCTTCTGATTCCATTATATCAGAATTTTTCTCAAAATCTTCATACAATCTTCTTTGCAGCGTTGATTCTCAAACCTGACATTTCCGACCTTGAAATTTTCTGCAACGATTTTGAACCAGTCTTTCCTTGCGCAAATCAACATTGTGTTCTCGTCATGATGATATTCATCAGTTGAGTACACCCTGCGATTCTTCGGATCATACCGACTTTCAACATAAATCATTCCGGACTTGTTTCCAATCCAAATTCCATATTTTTTCCCGAACAAGTCAATCACGTTCCAGTTGATAGCATCTTCATGCCGCTTTTCAATGAAGGAACTACTATCACGCAAGAACTTATTTTCAATCGAATAGTCTCCATATTCAGTCCCTGCAATGAGTCGACCAAATTTTGTCTGCCGCTTCACCTCTCTGTACTTTTCATTTTTGATATAGTTCACCAAAATTGTTCCATCCTTGAAAGTCCTGTACTCGCAATCTTTTGGAACAAAGATGTCAAAATAATTGAAATAAGGATTCGAAATCGAAATTGCGTTTCCTAGAAAGAACACACGAACATCCCTCAAACGACCAATCGTTTCAATGATGTCCAACATCTTCTCGACCTCGTTCGTCAAATAATGGTATGCACCTCGGTCAATAATGAACTCATCAAATATGATCGTCTTCACTTTTGCGAAACTTGTACTCTTCAAGACATTGCTTGTCGACAGGGCAACGGCATATCCTGCCGTTCTTCCATCAACTTCAAACACACTCATTTTGCTGCTTTTCTTCACCTTCAACTCAAAATCTTCACCATATACATTTTCATTCCTGATTGCATCAAAGAACTTCGGAACTGAAGTCTCAAGTTCCGTCTTGTATCTTCTCAAATACACAAATTCATTTCCATGTCTCAAAAAGTCATCAATCACAAATTTCGTCATTGCGAACGATTTTCCGACACCACGTTCACCAATACAGAAATTCAACATTGCACCATAACTGACACACTTTTCCGGATTCCAAAAGATACTGTTGTCTACTTTTCCCATATATTCACTCTACAACAAAAAGAGTGCATCGTCAAATCATGAGCAACCGCCGTTTCCTGCGGGCAAGCGGACGAACCGATTCTTCATCGGGGAAGTTATTCATCAACGCTTCAGTTGCAAGTAATGAAAAGCAACACACTCTGTCTATATAATAACACGAAAATTCCCAATTTCAAGACTTGCGCCCGCTTTTTCTATCCGGTAAAATGAAGACAGATAGGAGGTAAAACCGAACTATCAAAGAATTATCAACAAATAACAAAGGAGACAACATGAGTACAGAACTCACTCTCAAGCACGTCAACGTAATCTTCAGCGAACTCGCCGACAAGGGTTTCGGACGCAGCATCACAATTGATGCAACCGATCCGGAAATCGAAAAGGCAATCGTTGACTGGTCGAAGGCGGAAGGTGTAAAACCTCGCATGAAGGACTACACCAACAAAGACGGCAAGACCGTCAAGCAGTATACCATCAAATTGACGGAGTACACGCAAATTGATGGCAAGGATGGTCTTGGTGAAAAAGAACTTGGATACGGTGCAATCGTCAACGTCATTGTACGTTCGTTCGAGTATCAGAACAAGTTCGGAACTGGCAAATCTTCCAGTGCAGCAGGCATCTTCGTTGTCGAACCAAAAGTCGACACCGTCATGTCAAAGATCGCAGAATAACAAATAAGTGTCCCCTCTTCGGAGGGGACTTCAAGGGCATCAAATGAGTATCAGATACAATCAAAAATTGAACAAGCAGATGGCATCAACCGTCCACAACTTCAACAGAAAAGTTTCTCGTGCAGAAGCAGCAGGTTTGAAGCGTGTTCCGGAGAAAACATCCGTGTCGTATCTGAAAAACACATTCACAAACCGTGCAGACCTTCTTCGAAAACTGAAGCAATTGGACAGATTTTCAATGAAGGATTCAGGCGAAATTTTGAAAATCGGTTCTGACAACACGAGGTTGTCGAACTGGCAGTTTGAATCACTCAAAACAGACCGGTATGCAACAATCAGAAAACTTGAAGCAGAACTCAACCGGCAGAAAATGATTGATCGTGTAAATCGCAGAATTCTTCCTAGTGAACGCACACGTCAAGTTCGTGCAACACTCAAGGCATTGAAAGTTTCTCCAACCGCTGCAACTGCATCTCAATTGAACAGGATGCAAGCAATCATTGACAGATATGGTGAACGACGTGTTGAAACTGATGAACAGTTCTACACAAATTTCTTCGACATGTTGTGGAGCAACTACAATTTCGTCGGAGCAAACGAAGACATGCTGCAAGAAATTGAAGACATGATGAGGACGTTGACACCGCAGCAACTTCTCGAACTGTACAACAACGAAAAAGAAATCAAAGCAATCGTTGATGACTACAACAAATATGTCGACACACTCGGAGATGCTGCAAGAAGTAATACCGAAAAACAACGAAAGAACTCAACACTCGAATCACTTCGACTGATGCTTCCAAGTAAAATCGAAAAATACAAAAAACTGTAAAACAAATTTCAAAAGGAGGTAAAATGAACAGGCAATTCACTGCCGATTTTGAGACAACCACCGATGTCAATGACTGCCGTGTGTGGGCATGGGCAATGTGCGAAATTGGTGATCCGGAAAATTTCCAGTATGGAAATTCAATTGATTCGATGATGGAGTACATCGAAAATCTTGACGGAAATCACAAACTATATTTTCACAACCTCCGCTTCGACGGTTCATACGTCGTTTCTTGGTTGTACAAGAACGGGTATGAATATGTCGACAATCCAAAAGAAAAGCGTGAACGAACCTTCACAACCTTGATTTCATCGATGGGACAATGGTACTCGATTGAAATCTTTTTCGAGCAACACGGCAAGAAATGGCATCGACTGAAAATCATGGACTCTCTCAAGATTTTCAACTTTTCTGTTGCAGATGTTGCGAAGAACTTCAATCTTCCTATTTCAAAACTAGAACTCGACTACGACGAATTTCGACCTGTTGGACACAAATTGACATTTCACGAAATTGACTACATCAAAAACGACGTGAAGATCATGGCACTTGCGCTTGACATTATGTTCAAGCAGGGACATACGAAAATGACAATTTCTTCGGATGCACTTGCACACTACAAGTCCCTAACACCTCGATTCAGACAATATTTTCCGGAACTATCTTCCGAGGTTGATGGAGATATTCGTCAATCGTACAAAGGCGGTTTCACATACTTGAATCCCCTGTATCAAGAAAAGGAAACCGGAGCAGGAATCGTGTTTGACGTGAATTCGATGTATCCTGCACAAATGAGATACAAAAACCTCCCCTTCGGAATGCCCGAACCGTTTTTTGACAAATATGAGTATGATCCAATCTATCCCCTATACGTTCAAAACATCAGTTGTGCGTTCGAAATCAAAAAAGGGAAAATTCCGTCAATCCAAATCAAACGCAACTACTTGTTTCGTGCAAACGAGTATCTTGAAAGCAGCAACGGGGAAGTTGTATCTCTGACTCTTGCGCAGCCGGATCTTGAACTATTCTTCGAGCAGTATGATGTCGACATGGGCACACTCGAATATGAAGGCGGTTGGAAGTTCAAAAGTGCAAACGGTTTGTTCAACAATTATGTCGACTATTGGACGGAGCAGAAAATTCAAGCAACAAAAGACGGCAACAAAGCGCAGCGCACAATTGCAAAACTCTTTCTCAATTCATTGTATGGTCGTTTTGGTCTCAATCCAAAAGGCGGAAAGAAGAAACCGATTCTCGACATCTATGATGAAATGAGATACGAATTCGTCGAGGAAGAAGACAGAAAACCGGTATACATTCCAGTTGCAACTTTCATCACCGCATATGCAAGAAAGTTCATCATCGAATCGTCTCAAGCAATTCGAGATTGGTCATTGAAAAACAAGGGTTTTGATGCATATGTATATTCCGACACCGATTCAATTCACGCACTTCTGACAGACGAGGATGTCGAACAACTTCGAGACATTTTGCAAATTGATGACTACAAACTCGGATACTGGAAACCTGAGTCAAAATTCATGCGTGGAAAGTATATTCGTCAAAAATGTTATATTGAACAAGACTATGACGGCACAATCAACGCAACAATTGCAGGTCTTCCGAAACGTCTTGCACCGGTTATCACCTTCGACAATTTTCACATTGGTTTCACTACGGCAGAAATTGCAGATGAACTACTCGATAAATACGGACGAAAACTCACATACAAGCAATGCGATGGCGGTGTTGTTCTTGTTCCTGTTGATTTTACAATAAAATGATATAATGGAATTGCAGATATGATTCAGTTTCCTGCTGCACAATATAACAATTTTAAGAACATAATAGTTCAATATTTCTGTTATTCTATAAATACACGCACATGATTCCCCTTCCTATACTTGGAAGGGGTTTGTGTTTTCCACACTTTTGTTGTAAATAATACAACAAGAATTTTGTTGACAATCGTCAAAACGAGATGATACAATAAAAGCATAAACAAGGAGACAACACAATGAATATCAAAGTAAAAGATGCAACACTTGAAAAGGTTCTCAAGATTATTGCAAAAAGAAAGAAGCAGGCAGACAGAGGAGAAAATGCAACGATGTTTGAACTTGCGCAGAGGTATGAACTTGAAATGTTGGAAAGTTTGATTGCAAAGGAATTCAAATATGGAAACTGAAATCTTTCGCATTGTAAAAAGTTTCTATCTAGACTACACAAGGGCAGACGATAAATACAAGGAATTATGCAAGGAAGAAGCAGATGCAGAAAAGAAAGAGGATTTTCGTCTCTATCGTTCAATTCTTGCATCAAAGCAAGCAAATATTTCATATAAAAACAATATGATCGAGAAATTCATCAATGAAATCGACAAAATATTCTCTGAATCTGATAGTCCAAAATCGTGAAACCGGAAACACGGATGCAATCATCAAGAGTCGTGAACAATACGACTACTGGATGAAATACATTCTTTCGTTGAACGACATCAAGATTGCACTGAAGGTGTTTTCAGAGGAACTCGGTATCACCGAAGAACAAATCAAAAAGGAATGGACACTTGTTGAAATCGTCAACATCATGTCCACAAGATACAAAATCATCAACCTTACGGAGGAAAAGAAATGAAATGCAAATTGCACAAGGATTGCATCAGGGTGAAACTGACAAAACAGGAGTATCAAGCATTGATTCAGTTGATGTCATTGTCTAACGAATATTTCATCAAGAAAAGCATTGATGCTGCATGCAAATGTTCGGAACTTGCATACTTTCTATTCATTCAAGGATCATTCGAAAAATGAGAAACTATAACTTGAAAAACGAAATATCATATTGGCAAGGAGCAGTTGTCTCTTTGAAAGAGGTTCTTTCTGAATTGGACAAAATGAATGTCTATTGCAAATTCAGAAACAGAGAAATTTCATATGTACGACACAGGACGCAGGTTCTTATTGCACGGGCGAATATGAATCTAGCAAATAATAAATTCATTCTAGAAGAAAAAGAACACGCAAGATTCATGAAAATAGCAGAAAACGGTCTTGAAAAAGAGGATTTTGAATGATAATTTCACACGAATCACCGGAGTATGTTGAAAAATGGAAGAGTATGCATCCTGAAGGACGCAACAATGGCGCATACTACTATTCAAAAGAAATAGTGAAAAATATCATCCCACGCATAAAAACCGACTACAACTGGTGTACAATCAATATCGGAAAAGCATGCAATCATTGCATCGTTTTCATTCACTGCAATGTCAATTCACTTGAAGTATACAAGTATCTTGAAGACTACAACGATCTGATTCTTGTCTGCGGACTTCAGTCAACGGCAAGAATCATGAGAAAGAAATTCGAAAAAGTGATATATCTTCCCTTATCTGTCGACGTTGCAGAAGTATCTTCACACAAAGGTTCAAATGCAAAGGGTTTTGCATTCTTCGGGAGATATGCAAAAGCAGCACCATTTCGGGACAGGTTTGCAGAAGGAACGAAAATCATCTGCGGAAGAAATCGTTCCGAGTTCCTTGACGAAATGGCATCATACAAATACATCTATGGTGTCGGAAGAGTTGCCATTGAAGCAATGATTCTCGGATGCAAGGTTCTTCCCTATGATGACAGATTTCCAAATCCAAACATATGGAAAATTCTAGACAATAAGGACGCAGCAAAGATTCTGCAACGCAAACTTGATAAATTATTGGAGAAATAAGATGAAATACTACAAACGAGTCAATTTTTCAGAATCAGAACTTCAGTTCATGTTATGGATGATTTCTGCATGGACACAAAATCAAGACGAGACAGTCAAAACAAAGAAACTCCGTCTCAAACTTGAAAAACTTCTGAAAGAAATTGAAATCAAAAAATGTGATAAAATGTAAACGGATGCATGTTGTCTCGCATCCGACCTCTTCTTTCACCCCTCCTGTACTCCTTCGTTTCAAACAGGAGGGTTTTTGTGTTATAATATGGTCATGGAACACTGGTTCAATGCAATCGTGTCTACAATCGCAACAACTTTCGTTTTCTTGATCGGAGGTTTTGATGTTGCGATGTCTTGTCTTCTCATTGCAATCGCACTTGACTACGTTTCAGGAATTTTGAAAGCATTCATCAACAAGAATCTTTCATCCGAAATTGGACTCAAAGGGATTCTCAAAAAGGTCGGAATCCTTGTCATCGTGATGCTTGGTGTTCTCGTTGATCGTGTTGCAGGTGAAACAGGAGCAATCAGAACACTTGTCATCTACTACTTCGTCGCAAATGAAGGTCTGTCAATCATCGAAAATCTCGGAGAAGCAGGTCTTCCAATCCCAAAGAAACTCAAAAACGCACTAAAAGCACTAAAAAAGGAGACTGACAAAAAATGATCAAAACTTTCATTCTGAAAAAGGGAGACCAACTTTCCTTCAAAATGACTTTCATGCAACCGGTTCAAATTGATTCGATGGAATTCGGTGTCAAGAAAGAATATACAGACGAAGAATTCACCATTCTGAAAACAATCGGAAACGGCATTCTTCGAATTGATTCACAAAACTATCAGGTTCTTGTGTCTTCTGATGAGATGAACAATCTTGACATCTTCTCATACATCTACGACATCAGATACAGAAGCGGCAATGCAATCAAAACTCCTCTGTCCGGAAAAATAATCATCAAGGAATCGGTGTTCGATGGATAATCTTGTCATAACAGAAAACAACAATGCTTTCGTTCAACCGGAACAACCTGCAAATGTTCGTGAACAAGCACCTGTTTTGATTCAAGAAAATATCCTTCAAGATGGAGGGATTGCAGCAACAATCACCGTCGGTTCTACAACGACGCTTGAACCTTCGTCTCCCGCATATGTCAACAACGTCGGTGATGAAAAACATGCTGTTCTCCAGTTTGGGATTCCAAAAGGCGAAACCGGTTCTGCCGGTTTGGATGGAGCAGACGGGCAGGCAGCAACAATTCAAATCGGTTCTGTTGAAACCGTTGATTCGTCTTCAGATGCAGCAGTTGAAAATGTTGGTACAGAAAACGCTGCTATTCTAAATTTTTCGATTCCTAGAGGGGAGCAAGGAATTCAAGGTGAACAGGGATATTCTCCTGTTGCATACGTTCAACAGATTCAAGGCGGCGCACGAATTCACATTGCAGATTCTCAAACAGAAACAGATGTTGATGTTATGGATGGACAAGATGGTGCTGCAGGTCAAGCAGCAACAATCACTGTTGGATCTACGACAACCGGAAGTGCCGGAACGAACGCAAGTGTCGTGAATTCGGGGACATCTTCCGCCGCAATTTTCGATTTTACAATTCCTCGTGGTGCAGATGGTCAAGATGGGGCTGCCGGACAAGATGGATTCTCTCCAATTGCAACAGTGTCTCAAACCGCATCAGGCGCAACAATTTCAATCACCGATTCGCAAGGAACAACAACCGCAAACATCACGAATGGTGTGAATGGAACGAACGGGACAAATGGGGTTGACGGTTTTTCACCAATCGCAACTGTTTCTCAAGGAACAGGAAGTGCAACCATCACAATCACTGATGCAAACGGAACAACCACTGCAACCGTATACGACGGGACAACTCCCGACACTTCTGTCTCAAATCTGTCTTTGTCGAATCTTCCTGCCCACTCCGGAGGAACAAACGGATACTCATTCAGAAAGCAGTTGAATGTTGTTTGTCTTGATCTTGACGTGATTTGGATGAATAGCATCACCGCAGACACTTGGACAAATATTGCAACCATTCCGTCCTCTGTTGTTCCTGCATCTTCAATAA
The DNA here is from genome assembly GCA_017552705.1 of Bacteroidales bacterium. Lineage (GTDB taxonomy): Bacteria > Bacteroidota > Bacteroidia > Bacteroidales > UBA1715 > UBA1715. The sequence continues at coordinate 8,535 of JAFZOY010000103.1, read as the reverse complement.
TTTGTCCGATTGTTATGACAAACGGAAGCAACGGACACTTGTTTGCATATGGCAAAATGAATATTCAGACAAACGGAAATGTCCGTGTCAACGTAAATACAGGGTTGAGCGGTCTTTGTGCAGTTTCTGGTTCGATTGCATGGATCATATAAAGAAAGGAGAAACAAATGCCATACGAACAAACAAAACAATTCTATCCGAAGGAGATGGGAAAGAAAAAAGGATGGTGTCTTCAGAATGCACGCATCGGGTTTCGCATCTATACGGGAAAATATGCTTCTGCAAAGTCTGCATATGAAGCAGCGAAACGCAACGGAACGTTGAGGGAGATGGACAAGTTGCCATCAAATATTTCTGTTCCGGTCTATCAATCAACGACGAGCAAATACGGGCATGTCATTGTGTATGATCATGGAACGTACTATTCGGATGGTTCTGTCGTACGAAATCCTCAAGGGCTTCTCGGTTGGGATATTCGCATGGACGGTGTTGATGTCGTAAAATTCACACAAGCAAAAAATTTCCTTCCAGAAAAAGGATACTGGAAGGAAGGCGATTGCGATGATCGCATCGGATACCTTGCAGCATTCATGAGAAGGACTTTTCCTGCATATACGTCTGCGAAAGCATTGGGCAACTACTACGGAAAATATATCAAAGCAAGCATCACTGAATTTCAGAAACGTTGTCAACTATTCCCCGACGGCTGCGTCGGAGTGAAGACGTACAACGAACTGAAGAAATACGGATTTGACTACTGATGGCACAATATAACAGTTATGTTGAAATTCCCCATTCTTCATATAATGAATGGAGAACCGCAACACTCGGAAACGGGTACAACGTTGACTATTGGTACAACGGTGGTTGGGGAAATCAGTGCTGGGACTATTGTGCAGAATTGTGGTTTCAGTATGGTCTCCGACTCATCACAAAACCGTCCGGCAATGGCGGCGCAGCGGACTGTTGGTTGGTTTCAAAAGATGCAAATGCAAAACCTCCGTTCATTGCAGTATACGGAAAAGAAAACATCAAACGTGGTGATGTTATTATAACAGACCGCAACAACGGAAGAGGGACAGGTCATATCTGTTTTGCAGATGAAGACTACAGAGGAACAGACCGTTTGAACACTCTTGGTCAAGTTCCATCCCTTCATGGTCAAAACGGTGTTGTATCTGTTGACGAAATCTCCATTTCCTTATTTCTTGGCATTTTCAGAAATACAATGTGGACAAGTCAACCAGAACCACCGCTTCCTCCTGTTCCTCCATATAATCCGGAAGAAGGAAATACGGTCTGGAAACGAGACAGATTTCCGTGGGCAATTGCACTGCAACACTGGGACTATTGACAACTAAAAATAATATGGAGTAATATGAAAGTATGACAGATGAGGAAATAACAAGATTTACTGATAGTCTACAAGAGAAACTTGGCGAAGAGAACTCCGCCGTAATTGCAGACGATCTCGGTGAATTGATAACTATCAACGCAAACACACAAAAATCCCTTGCCGAAAAGGATAAGGAAATCGCCCGTCTAGCGGCGGTCAACGAGAAACTTGTGATTTCCAACGGAAATCTTTTGAAACGAGTTCCGGTGGAACACAAAAGCGTTCCTGTCGAAAGGCAGCAATCTGTCGAAGAGAAACCAATCTCGTTCGGAGACATCTTCGACAAAAATGGTAATTTCATCAAATAATAAGAAAGGACACCAATATGCAACCTTCCGCAGGTCTCATCACCGCACTCAACAAGATGCGTGAAATGAGTGTTCAGGATGGCAGTGTCTATCATCAGTACATTCCTGTCATTGATGAAAACACCGACATCTCGAAATTCGGTCAACCGATTCTCGATTCGAACCTCACTCCTGTATACAACGAATTCTTCCATCTCTTGAAGAGAATTGCATTCGTTGCTATCAATACCAAAAACTTCCGCAATCCACTCACTCAACTTGAAGGGGACAACCTCCCTCTCGGTTATGCGGGCGAAAATATCTATGTCAATCCTGCAAACGCAACTGCGTTCAACGTGAACGATTTTGCAGGTCTTCTTCAGAAGTATGAAGCACGCGTCTCCGTTGAGTATCTAACTGTCAACATGGATGTTCAGTACAAGGTTTCCCTCACTCGTGAAAAGGTGCGCAACGCATTCACGTCTTGGGGTGAACTTGAGAACTTCATCAACGGCATCATCAATAGTCTATACAACGGTGCAGCAATCGACACCTATCGTTTCACGAAGAACCTCGTTCCTGCAGCGTTCAAAGATGGTCGTGTCAAGTACGAAATCGTTGATGAACCAACGACTGAAGCAAAAGGCAAAGCATTCATCAAACTCTGCCGCAAACTATACACCAACTTCCAGTTGCCATCCACGAAATACAACGCTTGGAAGGACTACGGCGGCGATGATGTTGAACCAATCACCACTTGGAGCAATCCTGAAGACATCGTTGTCATGATTCGTTCTGACGTTGATGCCGAAGTTGATGTCGATGTTCTTGCCGCTGCGTTCAACATGGACAAAGCAGATTTCATGGGTCGTGTGATTGTTGTCGATGACTTCGACCTCTATGACAACGAAGGCACGAAGATCTATGATGGAAGTTCTATTCTTGCCCTCATTGCGGACAAATCTTTCTTCAAGATCCGTGTTCAGGACTATGCAATGGATGAGTTCTACAATGCCAATGCAAGGGCTTGGACTTACTTCCTCAACAAAACTGCCATGTATAACACGTCCCTCTTCGCAAATGCGTGCGTGCTTGCAACGGCAGCACCTTCGAGCGGTTCGGATTCCGAATAGTTCGTCAACAAAATCCCCTGTTATTGACAGGGGGTTTTTTGATGTTATAATAAAAATATGAGTGCAATCACACCACACACTGAAGTGTATCTTCTCAAAAATGTTCCAATTGAATTGAACAATCAACATCAATTGACTTTCGAAACCGCCGAAGCACAAGCATCGTGGTTTCAGTCTCGTCCAAAATTATACCTCGATGACTTCTCGTATCAGAGGAAAAACGGAACAATTCGTGTTCCGATGCATATCGATTCCCTTCTTGAATATAACTATGTGATGTACAAAAATGACAACTATTCAAACAAATGGTTCTATGCTTTCATTGTTGACATGGAGTACAGAAACGACAACTGTACATATATCAGAATTCAGACAGATCCGTGGATGACTTGGATGTTTGACATCACTTGGGGACAGTGTTTCGTCGAACGTGAACACGTTGCAGATGACACCGCAGGTCTTCACACTGTTCCTGAAGGTCTCGAATATGGAGACTACTTGTGTTCTGATGTTGAAGAGGAAGTATACGTTGATCCAACAAAATCATACAACGAAGACGGTGCAGCAATGGTTGTGTTTCAGACCACAACTGTCTCGTGGACTATTGATGGAACATTGACTCAATTCCCTACAAATCCAAAACCGGTATACAATGGACTTCCGCAGGGTTGTCATATTTTTGCAATTCCCCTTGACACGAACGCAGCAGAAACAATTTCAACAATTGTCGGTGCATACGACGGAGCAGGAAAAGGAAATGCAATCAATTCAATCTTCATTGTTCCAAAAGCAATTTGTGAATGGCAGGATTCGCACGGTGGCGGTTCTATGTTCAATATAACATTCTACTATCCAAAAACGTCATGGAGCGCAACTTTTGTCGGTTCTCTTTCAAATCTTCCAGTGATGAAACCAACAAAACTATATGGAAACTATACACCGACCAACAAGAAACTGCTAACTGCGCCGTATACTTATTTCTACATCACCAACAATGCCGGTTCTGATATTTCGTTCAAGTTCGAAGATTTCTCCGGCACATATGCAAACTTCCGTATGATTGGAGGTTTTGACATGGGAGGTTCAATCAAACTTCTTCCTACAAACTCACTAAAAACTGGCGGAACGATGGAAAACGGATGGGGTGAAGGTGTACTTGGTACAAAACTTCCTTGTCTTTCATGGATTTCTGACTACTACTTGAACTGGAAAGCAGTCAACGCAAAGAACGTTGCAATTCAGACCGGACTTGCTGCGGCAGGATTTGGCGCAAACGTGTTGACTGGAATGGCACTCGGAGGATTCGGAAATTTTGGTGCATATAATGCAGCAGACATTCGTATCAACCAGTTGCAGAACAATCCACGCTTGCAAGAGAATGCAATCGAAAATTTGATGTACTCTCCGACATCGACTGCCGGAACTGGTTCAATGGTTGGTTCTTCGATGAGTTTTGCATCGCAAATTGCAAACATTGCACAACAGGTTCGTTCTGCGGAAATGACTCCTCCTCAAGCAAGAGGAAACGCAAACAGTGCAGATCTCGGTTTCTCCTATGGAAAAGGTGCATTCACCGCATTCACGATGAGCATCCGTCCTGAATATGCTGCAATCATCGACAAATATTTCGATCTCTATGGATACAAGGTTCTGACAGTAAAAGTTCCGGAACTATATTCTCGGCAATACTGGAACTATGTCAAGACTGTTGACTGCAATATATGGGGGAACATACCACAAGGCGATTTGGATGCAATAAAGGCAATGTTCAACAAGGGCATCACCTTATGGCATGATGCAGACAACATGCGCCAATATGGTCGAGCAAATCCAATCGTTTCGTAAAATAAAGGAAAGGAAAAAATGAGCAGAAAAAGGCGAAAAATTCTGACTCCGTTTGAAAAAGCGGAAATCATGAATGAAGAAACCGTCAATGACTACATGATGCGATTCCGCAAAATCGCAACGTCGATTTTTGACTGGGTGAATTTGCCCTCATCTATGGATGCAAGATACATTGAACAGTGTTTGTACTACACTGGCAGTGCAGCACTTCTCCACACTGAAGAATATGGATTCATCAACACAAAAGCAGCATGTCAAGGCGATTTGACGATCTACGGTCTCCCTTCTCAAATCAACTGCTATTCATACTCGTTTTCTGATACGAGGAATGTGTACAATGGTTTGATTGAAGGTATCTCCGAAGATAAGAACTCCGAAGCAATTCTCGTCATGAACAACTGGTATATGATTCCAACAGTTGCAACGGTTCAACTTTTTGCACAACGTCTTGCAGAAGCAGACAGAACTTGCGATGTCAACATCAAAGCACAAAAGACTCCGTTGATTGTGTTGATTGACAAGCAACAGGAACTGTCAATGAAGAACGCATATGCACAAGTTGACGGAAACACTCCGGTCATTTTCGGAGACAACAACCAACTTGACGTGAAAAAGATTCAATCCCTCAACACCGCTTCCCCGTATGTTGTGGATAAAATCATGGAGTACAAAAAGCAGATTTGGGACGAATTCTTGACATTCATCGGTTTGAATAACTTGTCTGAAAAGAAGGAACGTCTCATTGCGGATGAATCGAATTCGAACAACGAAGTCATCAACATGAACCTTCAGTCGTATCTTGCACCCCGCAAGAAAGCGTGCGAACAGTTCAATGAAAAGTTTGGTTTGACAGGAGACAAGGCAATCGACGTGAAAGTTCGTTCTGACTTACTCAACATCATCAAAAACGAAGCGTCAAGCGTTGTTGACGAGTACGGAAAACCAACCGAAGAAAAGGAGGTTGTCGATGAGTAAATATACGGTGCAGTTGAGAAAAATCATTGACACTCTTGGTGAAGATGAAGTGAAGTCGTGGTTCATGGCATATGATCTTCATGACTATCTTTCAGACCACGAAATTGCAGTGATTGAAAAGCGTGGAACATTCTCGAAAGAGAAACTTGCGAAGCACATTTTGAATCACTACTATATGCACGAGATTGGTCTTGAAACTGTTGCATTGTTCAAGCACTATGCAAAAATGGCGATGGATGAAATTATGGAAGCAAAACTTCCCCTCATCTATTCTGCCGCAATTGAATATGATCCCCTCGTGAACATCGATTTCACGGAGACATACACCGGTTCGAACTCCGGTTCTGCAAATGCAAACACCAGTTCTTCGAGCAATGGCATTTCAATGGACTCGGACACTCCACAAGGAAAGGTTTCAAAAGAATCTATTCTTGCCGGTGAATATGTTTCAAGCACGACTGGAAACGAAAACACGAATGTCGGTTCTTCACAAAATTCTTCTGAAGAAAATCAGGAGTACACACGAAGAACAAAAGGAAACTCTGGTTCGTTGTCAACTTCACAAAAGTTGATTCAACAATACAGGGAGAATATAATAATGATTGAAAGGGATGTCATCAAAGACCTTGCATCTCTTTTCATGATAATCTACTAGAAAGGAAAACAAATGAGCGTTGAAAGAGCAAAAAGCGTTCCTCCGTTCGTACTATGGTGTACGGCAATGATTCCGACGGCATTCGATGATTCGATGTCGTACTACGAAGCACTGTGCGCACTGTACAAATTCATTCAGGACAACTTGGTTGAACCAATCAACAACAATGCAACTGTTCTTGATCAGACTGTCAAGGATATGGCAGCATTGAAAGAGTATGTTGACACTTATTTTGACAACCTCGATGTTCAGGAAGAAATCAACAACAAACTAGATGCGATGGCAGAAGGCGGTCAACTTGCAGAAATCATCGCACAATATGCAAACCTTCCTTGCATTCATGCATATGACACGATTGCTGCAATGGCAGCATCTGAAAACCTCATTGACGGTTCTGTTGCCCGTGCAATGAGCAAAACTGTTGCAGGGACAGGCGATGGCAACTACTACAAAGTCCGTGAAATTCAAGAAGGAGACACTCCTGACGGCGTGAATCTTGTTGCTATCACTGGAACAACTCTTGTTGCAGAAATCATCCCTGATGCTTCGATTGAAGAAATCAGTCAACTTCTTACGTCAACAAAAGCAAGTCTTGAAGCAGAAATTGATGACAAGTTCAACAAGACTGACAACATCACGCTTCAGAACTATCTCATGTATGACATGCCAACTTCCCTATATAGTCAAGGTTCAAACATGGATTCAAATGGAAACGTGTATGTCTATGCGGGCGAAAACGCAACCGGACGCATCTTTGTGTTTGATGGTACAAGTGAAAGTTTGACAAACACAATTTCGGTTGATCTCGGACACGGCGGTTCGATTGTAAAGAAAGGCAACTACATCTATGCTGCCCCTGCCATCACTGGAAGAAGTTTGTACAAATACAATGTTTCAAACGGTACAAGAACCACTGACACAACCTTTGCAGATGAAACACAGTATGATTCCGTGATTGCAGTTTCTGACTATTCTGATGACAAAATTCTTGTTGTCCTCGGAAATACAAACACATATCAGAATGCAACTTCACTTTGTCCTTGTGTGTATGATTTGACGAATGGAACGTATACAAAAATCACGTTGACGAATAGTAAAAACTACAAAATCAATCAGTTGTATGCACTTCAGTGCGTTGCATATTATGACAAACACATCTATGTTCTAGCAAGTGAACCGGATTGCATTCTTGATTTCTATGTTGAAGAAAACAGTGCAGATCTTCAAAAAATCTATCAACTCCCTCGTCGTGATTTGTTTGGTTTGACTCTTGGTGAAGTCGAAGCAATTTCACATGTTCCGAACACCGACACTTTCTTGTTGACTGCTCATGTAAAAGAAAACCAACACGCAAATGCAAGAACACTGAAGATGTACTTCTTCTCGTTTGATACGGAGTTGCCGCAGGTATACAAAACAAGAATCAAAACCGAAAATCAGAGTTATTGGGACTTGTGCTATCTCGACAATAGCAGCACCTCTCTATATGAAGACGGTTCTGAAACGTACCCGTTCAAAACTTTGACTCGTGCGCTTGAAAGCGTCAATCATTCGAAATTGTACACCGGCGCACAAATTATTGTGAAATCCGGAACATACAATGTTGGTCGAATCTGTTTTGTGAAGGGTGTGTTGAATGCATACGATGAAAACACAACGATTGTGTTTGACACTGCAAATTCGAACACGCAATTCTCGAACAGTGATATTCTCATCAAACCTCGTGGAGGTTCTATCACCTTCAACAACATGCTTGAAATTGACGGTTCGTCATTCAAGACATTCGGGGGTTCAATCACGTTCGAAGGAACAATTGAAGCAAGTGAAACCGGTGATGTTTCGATTGAACAAGCGTTGCTTGACTACTCCGGCAAGGCAGCAGAAGTTGTGATCAGAAGCGGTGCAACACTTCGCATCGGTGTGAACACAAATTCAACAATCGGGACTTCCGGAAAGTTGTACAGAATTTCGTCGAACGCAGTACTTACAACTTCGATGGATGCACCAACAAGCACCTTCGACCTTGACAACATCGGTGATGCTTGGACAATCATTCTTGCAGGAAAACACTCTGCCGATGTATAAACAAGAGCCGCCCGAAAGGGCGGTTTTTTGGTGTTTTGGATCGTGTGTTGAATAACATATTTTTCCGATTTGTCAAATTTGAAAAATGGCGTTTGACAAATCTTGAAAATGTGTTGTTGTAAAAATAACAGGGGTGGAGTAATGCGCTTATGATTGTGA
>JAFZOY010000102.1 GCA_017552705.1 Bacteroidales bacterium | reverse complement strand
GGCACATTGGTTTCGTCGGAACTCGATTATACTTTCACGGTGACGCAGGATGCCGAATATGTGGCTACGTTTATAAAGAACGTATGCACCATTACCGTTGAGGCGACAGAAGGCGGCTCTGCTACGGGCGGAGGCACATACCAGATAGGCGAAACAGTCACTCTTGTGGCAATCCCCGACAAAGGGTACAAATTTGTAGGTTGGACTGCAAATAATAGTATAATTTCAACCTCGGCGGAATATTCGTTTACGGTTGAAGATGCAATTACCATCGTTGCGAATTTCATGGTTGACGATGATTATACAGCCATTGATGAGACTGGAAATCAGACGTTCTCCATATATCCGAACCCTGCGACAACAGGATTTTTCGTTGAAAATGCAGAAGGGACTGTGGAACTATTCACGTTGGGCGGCAAACGCATTTTTGCAACCGAAGTCAGTGGAAACGCATGGATTTCTGTCGTCGAACTCAAGGCAGGCACATATCTCGTCCGCTACGGAACACAAGTCAGGACACTCGTTAAAAAATAAGAGAGCATCGAAAACAGTTAAATTATCTGCCCTATGATGTTTATTGAACAAATAGAATACAAAGAAACCCACGAAAGCAAGAAAAAATTAGGCTACATATACCTGTTTTTCGGCATACCAGGATTGATTCTGCTCATTATTATGGCGTGTCTCATTCCCGGCCGAGTGGATTATTTCAAAAACGGAACCCATATAACGGGGAAAATTGTTGGTTCTAGGAATATTATGGACGGCCCGTATGTTATAATAGGTCAGGAAATTACCTTCACACGCAAAAGCGAAACCGATTCCTCCGCATATTTTACAGTGTTGCACGACAACGACAATAATTACATACCAGGCAGAACTTACAATTTCTATTACATAAACAACGACATAAGCACAATAAAATCGCGTGCGATGTTGCTGATGCCGCTCTTGTTTTTTGCAATAATGGGCGGAACATTTGCCGGTGTCGGTTTTATTCCGTACTTGTACCATTTCCGCAACCGAAGGCGGAACCGACGCTATTTCAACGAATTTCCGTGGGTTGAGATTCAGGGGCGTAATGCCGAACCCGTTGTTGCGGTTATCACCCGAATAAAAAAGAACGATTTGCCGCGGTCGAGTATGTTCGCCCCGCAGTGGAAGTCGTACTACACGCTGGAGTGCACCACGCCCGACAATAGCCGCACGTTCGAGAGCCGCCCCTTCTGGCTCGACCCCGAAGGCATTTTCCGTGCAGGCGACGAGGTTGTGGTGATTGTCGACAAAAAGAAGCCCGGCCGCTACATTGTCGATGTAACCAGTCTTTTCAACAAAAAAGCGAAAGGAGGCGTAAATGGACTTTTTGAATAAATTTTTCGGCTATCTCTACGATGCATTAACGGCAAACGGACCTGGCGTGGATACAATCTTCATTTATCTTGGACTTGGTATGGTTTTGCTCGGTCTTTTTTTTTACCTGAAACTGTGCGGAGTGGGTTCGGTAAAGGTCTATGCCGAGCTGTTCAACGTCAAAGACGGTGAAATACGCGCACGCGGGCATGGGCATATAAACGGGCAGTTCTATTCCTTCGTTAAAATCTATCTTCATAGAGGAAAAAAACCGATGTACCGCTACAAATACAATGGCGATTTGTATGTGAGCTCGCCCAAAGTATTTTCGAACAGCGCAATCGACAATCCGTTGCCGGGGCCTTGCTATATCTATATCAACCCCAAAAATCCGAAGCATATCTACCCGTCCGAACTCATCAAAGGCGTGTTCTACCTTCTTGCCGGTATGGGACTAGCTTTTATGTTCTTACCGTTTGTTATATATACTTTCTTTTTTTGAATAATTTGTCATTAGAGAACCATAAAACCATGTTTACCAACCACGTAGAATACAACGAAACCAATGACGACGAAATACCAGGTTGCATATACATGATTTTCGGCATTCCGGGAGCAATTATGCTCATAATTATGCTGTGCCTTATTCCTGGGAAAGTGAAATATTTCATGAGCGCCAAACGAATAATGGCTGAAGCCGTTTCGTTTTCGTTGTACGACTCCGTCTATTATTCTGGAACTTACACTTTCGCCTTTAAAGACGAAAACGATTCCACCATATATTTTTCAGAGGTAAAGGACAAATACGTCTATCGTATAGGGAAAAAATACGAATTTTTCTACACAAACAACGAGCCCCCCACAATCCAGACGCGCGAACCGCTGATTTTCCCGATAGTTTTTCTGGCACTGATGGGCGGAACGTTTGCGGGCATTGGCTTTATCCCGTTCTTATATCGGGCACGTAACCGGCGACAGAACCGACGCTATTTCAGCGAATTTCCGCGGATTATGATTCTCGAGAGTCATGCCGAGCCCGTCACAGCAGTAATCACACAAATAAAAAAGAACGATTTGCCGAGGACAAGTATGTTCTATCCAAAGTGGAAATCGTACTACACGCTGGAATGTACCATGCCCGACCATAGCCGCACGTTCGAGAGCCGCCCCTTCTGGCTCGACCCCGAAGGCGTCTTCGGTGTGGGCGACGAAGTAGCTGTGGTTATCGACAAATCGGAACCAGAGTGCTACATTGTAGATGTTACCGGTCTGTTTAATCATAAAGCGGAAGGAGGCGATTATGGATTTTCTGAATAGTTTCATCGATTACTATCGCGAGGCGTTCACCGACCACTCATTGGATGTACTATTAGGCCTGTTTCTGATTTTTGTTGGCTTTCTATTTGAATTAAAACTGCTTGGAATAGGTTCGGTAAAGGTCTATGCCGAGTTGTTCAACGTCAAGGACGCCGAAATCCGCGGAGGCGGATACGGCTTTGAAGGCAGCACATACTATTCTACCATTCGCACCTATACGCCCGGAATAAAAACCCCGCTGTACCGCTACAAATACAAGGGAAAACTGTATGTGAGCACGCCCAAACTAATATCGAACCGTGCGAGCTACCATCCGATGCCCGGACCTTGTTATATCTATATCAACCGAAGAAATCCGATGCATATCTATTCGCCCGAACTCAAAGGAGTGTTTCATATTATTTCCGGCATAGGACTGGCCACTATGCTGCTGCCGTTTATTTTAAATGTATGGTAATATTGTAATAATGACATTTTACGACGTTCACCCCATGATAGTTTTGCATTCGGGCGAGAGGTGAAATTCGATGCAATTTTCTTTTTTTGCATATAATATTTTTTAACTTTGTCTCACAAATAATAAAATAAAATGTGGCATTGATTTTGCCATAGAACGAAAGAATTAAAAATTATTGTAAAACAAAAACATATCAGATGAGAAAACATGTACTTTTTTTTGTGTTTCTATTGATAGCAGCATTTGCAGGAGCACAATCTGTTTCGCTCGAAACAGCAGAGCAAGTGGCCAAAAATTTTTGGCTGAAGAAACAAGGTACCTCGGTCACCTTAGTTCAGGATCAATCGGTTAGCGACGTTAAAGGTATCTACATCTTTAAGAATGCAAACGGCAAAGGGTTTGTGATTGTGTCGGACAACGAGAACGCACGTCCTATTTTGGGATATTCGTTCGAAAACGATTTCAGCAACGGTACGACACCGGCAAACGCACACGAATGGTTGAAAAAATACGATTCGTCGAATCGTCCCGAAACAACCAATGTGGATAATCAAAACAAGTGGAACGCCTTGAAGAACTACAAACCCATCGATGGGGCAAGTCTTTTGGGGACTGAAAAGAGTATTGAACCAATAGTAAAATGTACATGGTATCAAGAAGAACCATACAACAATGATTGTCCTAAAATAGGCTCGGAAACGGCGCTGACTGGTTGTGTCGCCACCGCCATCGGACAAATCCTAAAAACGTACGAATTCCCGAAAGAAGGCTATGGAAGCCATACATACACTCACCCTACAATAGGTGAACTTTCGACCACTATGACCAAATACAATTGGAACAACATAAAGGAATCGTACACAGGCGACCCTGGTGAGGAAGGAGCCGAAGATGTTGCCGCCCTACTCTATCAGATTGGCGTTGCACTTGAAATGAACTATGGTGTTGACGAAAGTTCTTCATCAACAACGATGGCAACCGTGGTATTGCAAGACTATTTCCAATACAAGTCAAACACAATCCACTATGAATATTTCAAAGATTTTGATTACGAGGTGTACAAATCCCTGATCTTAGCCGACTTAAAAGCAGGCCGCCCTATGCTCTATGGTGGTGTTAAGTCATCGACGGGCGGCGGACATCAATTTATATTGGACGGTTATGAATACGACGACGTTATCGGCGACATGTTCCACATAAACTACGGTTGGGGTGGTTCCAGCAATGGAAATTATACGTTGGACGAACTGATTTACGACACGGAACAAGATGTGGTGTTCGGCATTGAACCAGACAAATCGCTATGGGTCAACAAACATCGTTTCGATATGCCATCGGCTGGAGGCGACATTACATTGGCTGTCCGTTCGCAATACGACTACAACGGCACTGCATCGATTTCGACAAATGCGGAATGGCTTACATTAAGCACGACAACCGCTGTCGGCAACGGTGAATTCACCGAGGTGGTTGTTACTGCAACAGCAAACACCACGGGCAGGGAACGTTCGGCTGTCATTACCGTTGTGCAGAATGGCGAAACCGAAACAGTTACCATCAACCAATTGCCCGATTCGGGAATTGCCGGATGGTATGGTGAATTGACTTCGCTAGAATCACCATCAAAAGGTAAGTTGATAGAAGGCAAGGAAATCATCTTACTTCCTGAACGATATGGATCATTCGCCGCAGGACAACAACTGCTCGCCGTTTCTTTCGTCACAAAGGAAGATAACACCTATAACAACAAAGACTTTACGATTAAGATTTACGAGGACTCAAAAACAGATTGGCGTCTTGACAATTCCGAATACACAAAAAATGTTGACGGCTGTTTAGGCACGTTGGTGTATTCGCAAGATTATACCGCTACTGAATTTGGAACACAAGAAGTTAAACTTGATGAACCCTACGTGATTTCAGGCAAAAATTTCTGGATTGGATTGGAATTGAAGGGAAACACTTCTATAGCCTATAATGATAATACGCTCATCGAAAATGTTTGTGCAGGTCCTAACTATTTTGATTTGAGCCGGAAACGAATTTATGAAAAAAACGCAAGCGGCACACAAATCAATACAAACATATATAACTGGAAGACAAGCACTGACGACGACGGAACGATATACTATGAGAAATACAATAAAGATTGGGTAATAGGTTTCTACGTAACTGACGGTGTAAACAACGAAATGCCTATAGCATTGGCCGACAATGCCAATATACAAGCAATATTGTTGAACAATTTTGTCGATGAGCAACTTGCTCCTTCGCGAACAGAACTTTCTGCCAATGAGGATTTGATTCTGTATCCGCAAGTTCGCAACATCGGTCCGTTAGATATTACAGAAGCAAAGAAAGTTCAGTCAATTATAACTGCGGGCGACAAAGTCATCAACACATACATAAATCCGTGGGACTGGGTTGCAGAAGATACATGGTATAAATGGTTTTTGACAAACGCCGACAGAACATTCACCATCACGGCCGAAATGTTCAACGAAAATCTGCTTTCGGGTACGTTCGACGTCTGCTTCAATGTGGACTACATTGACCAGCCCGACGTGCTCACTGCCGACAATACCTATTGCATCACAGTAACGCGCGAGGTTCCCGAATTTACGGTCGAAGTTGCTTCCGCCAACGACAAACAAGGTTCTGCACGTGCACTGACAGACGATGCCACATACACTCTTGGAGCGTCGTTCACCGCTATTGCCGAGCCTGAAACAGGATACAAATTCGTAAACTGGACAATTGACGGAGAGGAAGTTTCAACCGATGTGGAATACACATTCACGGTAACACATAATGCAAACATCCAAGCCAACTTCGAACCAATCCAATACACGGTAAGCGTGGTTGTGGGCGAAAACGGCACGGCAGAGGGTGCCAGAACATACAACTACGGAGAGAATGCAACGGTAACCGTCACTGCTAACGAAGGTTACAAGTTCATCGGTTTC
>JAFZOY010000101.1 GCA_017552705.1 Bacteroidales bacterium | reverse complement strand
TAACAAGTATATTCATTAGTTTTCAAGCTAATACGTACGTTCCAACCAACGAGAAAGGAACACATTATATACAAAATACGTCCGCTCGGTGGGTGTGATTGTTTCAAGCAGCAATTCTTTTTCGGTCAACGATTCAAGATTGCGGCGGGCGTTTGTAGCACTGCCGATATGGTATTTTGCCAAAAATTCAGCCGAAGCCACACTTCTTACCGATTGTTCTTTAGCAATGGCGATGAGCAACCGCCACTGCTGGTCGGTCACCAAACTGCGAATCTGCAAGAAATTGGATGTTTCTTTTTCTAAAATCTCACGGCTCGCCTTACGAGCAACATCTATCGACACGGCTTGGGGGCGCATGGCAAATATCTCATTACAAAGCGATTGAGTATAAAAAGTATGCCGACGTGTCCACTCCAAAATATAATTCATGGCATCGTCATCAACCGTGACTGGTAAAAATTTCTCGCGGATAAATGCCGAATATTTGTCAGAATCAATCTTATCAAGCGACAGCTGGCGTGTGCTTGAATAAAACGGACGTGCAGCATCGGAAAATATCTGGGCCATAATCGTTTTCTTACTGCCGCAATAAATAAAACTAATATTATGCATCTGCTGTGTGTAGGTCCGCAACAACGCCTCAACATTCTTTTCGGGGTACTCTGTTATCTGCTGAAACTCGTCGATAGCGAGCGCAACGTGTTGTTTCTGAACATTTAAAAAGTTCAACAAGCCTTTCAGCGTGTACTCTTTTTCATTTGGCGAGGCGAAATTGAACTCCAATTGCGGCATTCCGTTTGCCGGGTCGTAGCTTATGATTGGCCGATAACCTTTGAGCAGCGTCAAAAATTTTCCACCTATGCTAGTTTTTTCTGGAAATTCGACAAGAATCGCCTCCGACAGTGCTTTAATAAAATCTTTTAGCGATAGTGTGGCAAAAATATCAACATAAATGCCGCTAATTGGCAATTTTTCATCAAGAATCTTGCGGAAAGTATGAAAAATCAGCCCCGTTTTTCCATATTTTCGAGGAGAAATCAACGTTGTATCGACCCCGTTTTGTATATTCGACAGCAAGATGTCAGTCTCGCTTTCCCTATCGCAGAAGAGCTCTGGAGACGCATAACCCCGAACTAAGAACGGATTTTCTTTCATAACCTAAGGTTTTCCGCAAATATAAAAAACATATTTGAATCAGCCTACTTTAGACAACCTATTTTAGGCAACCTATTTTAGGTGATTCCATATAAGTGCAAATTATTGGCCAAACACATTACGTGTGGAGTTTGGATTGGGGAAATATGCTGTGTGATTACCAATATCTTCATAATTAATCACCGAATATTGTTGATTTTCAGAAGAATATCGATAATTCTTTCAGATGTGTGTCCGTCCCAAAGTTCGGGGATGTCACCTGTTTTCCATTCACCTGAAAACAAACGTTTTAAAGCCGGCACAATGTTCTTCGGATTGGTTCCAATCAGCTCGTTTGTGCCGATTGAGCACGTTTCGGGGCGCTCTGTGTTGTCGCGTAGCGTAAGGCACGGAATATGCATAATGGTGGTCTCCTCGGTTATGCCGCCTGAATCGGTAATCACTGCTAATGAGTGTTTTACAAGATAGATAAACTCAAGATAGCCCATCGGCTGAATAAACTTGATATTTTGGAAGTTGCAGTTGGTACCGTCGAGTTTTTGTTTGGTACGCGGATGTATTGGGAAAACCACCGGAACGCCTCGTACATTGCTGTCAATGGTACGGAGCATTTCCATAAGGCACGTTGTATCGTCCACATTATTAGGACGATGAAGCGTCAATGTAATATATTCCT
>JAFZOY010000008.1 GCA_017552705.1 Bacteroidales bacterium | reverse complement strand
CGTAAGATAGTCATTGTTGACGGAAACGCCAAGCAATGGACGGATAAAAACGGCATTGTGTACGTTGGTGTCATTCCATTTCTGTTGGGAGAATCGAGTCTTGGTTTCTAAATAAAACTACCGCACAACGGTTTTCATCGTGTGTTCGCCAATTTTAATGATGGCGATTTCACCAGTTCTCAGTTGAGGATTGACAACTGCCGAATGGTTCTCAACTTTCGCTGAAGCCTTCATCATTCCAACAGAATCGTACACACGAATGATTTCCCCGTCGGGAGCATTTCCAATAATAATGGCACCATTTTGCTGGTCAATGGAAAAAATATTATCTGAAATTGATTCTATTCCCATCGGGTCATCTTCTATCGGCAAAATTTGACTACAGTCTTTCCAATTCACCCAATAAGAAGTCTGAACATAATTCCGATAAGTTTCCACCAAATCTTTCGGCACATAAACCGTCACATTATTAAACCTATTTCCAAAAGTCTCATTAGAAAAAGTTGGTGGTGTCTTGGCATAGCAAAAAATTGTTTTCAGATTCGGGCAGTTGTAAAATGCATTTGGTCTTATATCCTGCACATTCTCGAGAAAGGTTATCGTTGTAATGTCATTACAATATGATAAATTGCCTATAATTCTGCTTACATTAGGGCAGACAACGTGTTCATCAATCACCTTACCATTCACATAAAGACGCTTTGTTGATTTTACGGGAGAATCACTGGAGAAATCCATACTACTGCACCATGCGTCAAGATTGTCGGTATAAAGATATGAAATATTAGTACAATCCCAAAAAGCACCTGTTCCAACCTTGATATTATGGCATCCGACAAAGCCTAAAGTCGTCAAGTTTTTGCAATTTTGGAAAGCACTCATTCCTATTGACTTAACGCTTGAAGGAATTTCCACAGCTGTTAGAGCAGTGTTCTCAAAAGCCTTGTAACCTATCACCTCTAAGCCATCAGAAAATGTGACAGATTTTAGTTTTTCACAATATGCAAATGCATTATCACCAATTTCAGTCAAAGAACTCGGAAAAGTTATCGACTCAATCATGGTTGCCGCGAAAGCCCCATTTCCGAGTATTTCAACACCTTCAGGAATGTCAATGTGTTCTAATCCACTTAGCCAGAAAGCCTCTGCGTCGATTTTTTTCAGAGAATTGGGCAGTTTTACTGATTTCAAAGATTTACAAAACGCAAATCCTGTAATCGACTGGAGTTTTCCTTCTTCTACCGTTACCGTTGAAATCAACGAATTTCCCATGAATACTGTACTATAGATGGTTTCAACATTTCCTCCGATATTCACCGTTGTAAGGTTAGGACATTGGGAAAAAGCGTAGGAGAGTACCTTTTGGGCATTGACATTAACGGAAGTGATGTATTGACATTTGTAAAATTGGTATTCGCCGACCGTTTTTACAGATGCAGGAATTTCCAAATCTTTCGCTTCTTTTCCATTGAGATACAAATTGAAACCTTCTGGAAACGCCGGAAGATATTTATCGCGTTGCCCTGTTTTTATTGTCCAACCACCTAAAGTTATGCTTGTCCAAGACTCCAAATCAAGAATATTAATGGTGGTGCACGTTCCAAGAAAAGCATATTCCACGATGCTTGTAATTGTTTTCGGAATTGTCACAGACTTTAAATCTGGGCAATCTCTAAAAGCAGACCCACCGATAACCGTAACGGGAAGTTTTCTCGTTACATATTCCCATTTCTCATCTCTGATTTGACAT
>JAFZOY010000100.1 GCA_017552705.1 Bacteroidales bacterium | reverse complement strand
TGTCGTTTTTTGTTTGTAGAGACGCGATTAATCGCGTCTCTACAAAACGGGTGCAAGATAGGAAAAATCACGGTTCTTTCATTTAACATTTGCAGATTTCTCGCTATCGCTCGAAATGACGACTTTCGAGGATGATAAAGGCGGGCAGTCGAATTAACAGGAAAAACAATGTTACTTGTCTGCCCGCCTAATTAACCAAACGAGCGTCCTTCCGAATGGAGCGAAGCGGAATGAGGAATCTTTAATGAAAGAACCGTGACAGAAGAGGGAAATGTTTGTGTATTTGCAAAAAATTTAACGCACGGGAAAGCGTTAATTCATATTTGCCGCACTGAAAGCGTAGGCTGGAATTTGCCCCAACGCAAGGGCAAGATTGTCAACAAAATCCTGAAGTTTCGCCTTTTTCAGCATTGGACGGGCAATCAGCGGAATATTTGCACGAAGTGTCACTCTGATTCGGGTATCGTAGGGCGCAATTTGTTTGAGTTGAATCCAGAGCCGAAACATTTCGTTTCCCGCTGTACCGATTTTGAGCGTTTTATACGGCTCCTTCTCGAGAATGGAAAGCGTGAAGCTCATCGACTGCATGGCCTGTATGGTGAGCGTTTCGCTCGTAACCGAAACTTTGTCTTTTACTTCGGCAGGAAGCATTGTGGCAAGGTTTCTGAAATCGGACACAAAATCGAACAGCTGTTGGTCTTGACAGCTGTTCTTTGCGATTTTGCTTACATATTCTAAGGCTTGTCCCATTAAAATTCGGCTGATTTTGGATAACGTGGAAAAGGAATTACGTCGCGGATGTTCGTCATTCCTGTTACGAACAACATAAGTCGTTCAAAACCAAGACCGAAGCCTGAATGAGGAACTGCTCCGAAACGACGTGTATCCAAATACCACCACATATCTTTCATTGGAATATGAAGTTCTTCGATACGTTTGTTCAATTTGTCGAAGTCGGCTTCACGTTCCGAACCGCCGATGATTTCACCGATGCCCGGGAACAAAATATCCATTGCGGCAACAGTTTTTCCATCAGGATTTTGTTTCATATAGAACGCCTTGATTTCCTTTGGATAACCCGTTAGAATCACAGGTTTTTTGAAGTGTTTCTCAACCAAATAGCGTTCGTGTTCGCTTTGCAAATCAGCTCCGAAACCATCAATCTTATACTTGAACTGACCTTTTTGGTTTGGTTTCGAGTTCTTAAGAATCTCAATTGCTTCGGTGTATGTAAGTCGTTGGAAATCATTTGCAAGCACGAACTGCAATTTTTCAATCAACGGCATAGTGCGTTCTGATTCTGGTTTCGATTTTTCTTCCTGAATCAAGCGTTCCTGCAAGAATTCCAAATCTTCGCGACAGTGGTCGAGAGCATATTGAATCAAATATTTCAGGAATTCCTCTGCAATATCCATATCGTCGTTGATGTCGGCGAACGCAATTTCAGGTTCAATCATCCAGAACTCAGCCAAGTGGCGTGTTGTGTTGGAGTTCTCGGCACGGAAAGTCGGGCCAAATGTGTACACTTTCGACAACGCCATACATGCAAGTTCCACTTCCAACTGTCCCGAAACGGTAAGGTTCGCCATCTTGCCGAAGAAATCCTCATTGTAATCAACTGCACCGTCGTCAGTCTTAGGTAAGTTGTTCAAATCCAATGTGGTAACTTGGAACATTTCGCCAGCGCCCTCGCAATCGGAAGCCGTAATGATTGGCGTGTGGATATTGTAGAATCCGCGTTCGGTAAAGAACGTATGGATTGCGTAAATCATATTGTGGCGGACACGCATAATCGCGCCGAACAAATTTGTGCGGAAACGCAAATGGGCGTTTTCACGAAGGAATTCCAACGAGTGTTTTTTCGGCTGGATAGGATATTTGTCGGGATCGCAGGTGCCAAGCACTTCGAACGATTCGGCAACAACCTCAACACGTTGTCCCTTGCCTTCGGAAGCCTTCAACATACCTTCCACGCTCAACGAGCATCCAACAGTGATTTTCTTCAAATCGTTTTCGTTGAATTTTGCAGTATCGAACACGATTTGCAAGTTCTGCAACGTTGAGCCGTCGTTTACAGCGGCGAACATCACATAACTATTTCCTCTATAATTTTTAACCCATCCTTTTACAGCAACGGGCGTGTTTAATTCAGAAGCATTTAGAATTGCCTTGATTTCAGTTTTTAAAGACATACCTTAATTTTTTAATACTTTCATATATTCTGATAATGGGTATTCACCCAAGTCGTTCCAACGAAGTTCGAGTTCCTCGCAGAATTCTTTTTGATTATACTGCGACGCAATCTGATAAATTTGAATAACCGTACGGATATAATCAATTTTACTAGACTCAACTTCTTTTGCGCGCGCAGGCTGTTTGCTCAACGAATTGTACCATTCAATTTCGTCGATTAGATTTTCGGCATACGTTTTCAATTCGCGGTTTGCAGCGTCAAACTCGTTTATTTTATAATAAATGTATCCCGTTGTAATAACTGCATCGTCGAAATATGGGAATTGCCAGTCAGGCATGATTTCGCACAATTTGTTCAGCACATTCTTAGCGGAATCGATTTTGTTTTCGGCAACCAATTCAAGCGCCAACGAATTGAACATCTGGCGGATGCCGATTACACGGGTTGTACGTTCGTGGAAATGATCCATATACACGCCTTTTTCGCCCATTCCGCGCCATTTATACACGTTCATCAACTTGTCGTACAAAACATCGGTGTCGATATACGGAATCCGACTGTCTTGGTTCTTCACCGGCACGAATTTAAACGCGAAGCCATCGTAGCGGAGATAACTGTCCAAGCCCAAATCGCTTGCCGACGACTGGCTTGTGAAATACAATGGTCTATCCCATTTGAAGTCATCAAGGCAATCGTAAATCACTAACTTATTCTTATACACATTGTTATCGGGCAATCTGAATTGAATTTCGTCAACGATTCTTGAGGAATCTTTTTGTGAAACCGCATTGTTTTGCAATGCAAGTTGTTTGTCAACCTCGAATTTAAGATTTTTCGCAGGGATAAAATTGTATTTGTCGCCATAGCGGTTCACCAACATTTTGTCGTCGCGAACAACATCCATAGCATCGTGGAGACGCACATAGTTATCTTTCACGTTGCTAAACTCCTGAACAACAACCATATCGCGGATGCCTTTGCCCACCTGCGCCGACGTGAGTTTCATCGGAAGCGGAGCCGATTCATACGCCTGGCGTTTCATTTGCTGGGCATACCAATCGGTTGCCAACAATGGCGTACACAACACACGCACATCGGTGCGCACGCCCTCGATTTCCTGAATGTACCACAATGGGAATGTATCGTTATCGCCAGCGGTAACAATCATTGAATTCGGATCGCAGCTTTGCAGATAGTTGTACGCAAAATCGTGTGCGGTATAGCGTCCCGAACGGTCGTGGTCGTCCCAGTTTTCGGTTGCCAACAACACCGGAGCAGGAATCGTGATGAGCAATGCGGCAACAAGTCCCACCGCGGTGCCCAGTTTTGGATTCTTCAACGCACCTTTCACAATATTGAAAATTGCCAACACGCTCATTCCTATCCAAATACAATATGCATAGAATGAACCTGCATACGCATAATCACGTTCACGTGGTTCATACGGTTTTTGGTTCAGATACACGATAATTGCCAAACCAGTCATAAGGAACAGCAAAATCACCACAATCGAATCATATTTCCGTCTGCTCATATGATAAACCAAACCAATAAGGCCGAGCAAGAGCGGCAACATATAATACACATTGCGCGACGGAGTATTTTTTGCCTTTTCCGAGATATACGTCTGGTCGCCGATCATATGTTTGTCGATTGCATTGAAACCAGTTATCCAGTTGCCATGTTCGATTTCACCATGTCCCTGAATATCATTCTGGCGACCGCTGAAATTCCACATAAAATAACGCATATACATGTGGCATACCTGATACGTGAAGAAATAGCGCAAATTCTGACCAAATGTCGGCATATTGTATGTTTTTCCTTCACGGTCGTAGCGAACCTTTCGAGTATTTACGCCGTCCTTTATCCCTGCCCACGATTTGTAAGCCCGAACGTGGTGAGCCTCACGGCTGTACATACGAGGGAAGAATGTGCACATATCGGGATTCCACACATATTCCATACCGTTGCTAACCTTTTCGTATTTGCCGTTGCGTGGCGTATATGTGAACTTTTCGTTAAACTCAGCGCTGCCATCGGCTTTCCAAAGCGGAGAAGCATTATAGTATGGACCATACAAAATTGGTGTGGAACCATATTGTTCACGGTTCAAGTACGACAGCAATGAGAACGCATCCTTCGGAGCATTTTCGTTCATTGGCGTTTCTGCGTTCGAACGAAGAATAATCATCGCATACGAAGAATAGCCTATCATAATCACCATCAATACATTAACAACGGTGTTAAGCACATATTTGCTTTTTTCGTTCACATAATACAAACCAGCAATAATTCCTGCCAGAATAACAATCCACACAAGAACATTGTCGGTTAGAGTCGGTATGCCAAGAAGAATGGCAATCAACGTCACGACACCAACTTTCAACCACTTGTTGCAGTTGCTCTTAGTAAGAATAATGCCGGCAACAAACGCCACAGTCAAAACTATCAACCAAGCGATAAGTCCCGACTGATACGGCATTCCAAGCACATTTACACAGAACAATTCAAAACCTGAAGCAACATCGATAGAACCAGCTATGATTCCCCACATCATAAATGCGATGAACGCAAACGAAATCAAGCAAGTGAAGATGATACCCTTTAATGACGGTTCAAATTTCTTGAAATAATACACAAACACAATTGCAGTGATTGTCAACAAGTTAAGAAGGTGCACACCAATTGACAATCCCATTATATATGCAATGAAAATAATCCATCGTTCGCTTCCCGGCTCATCGAAATGGTCTTCCCACTTCAAGATAGCCCAGAACACAATGGCAGTAAGCAACGACGACATTCCATATACCTCGCCTTCAACGGCAGAGAACCAGAATGTGTCGGTAAATGTATATGCGCCTGCGCCAATCAAGCCAGAGCTCAATATAAGAATGATGTTCGTGAAATCTAACTCACTATTGGAGAAGAACTTCTTGGCAAGGTGGGTGATAGTCCAAAACAAGAACATAATTGTAGCACCACTCGCCAAAGCCGACATCGTATTTACACAAGCTGCAATTTGCTCAGGTGACGAAGCGAATAACGAGAAAAATCTACCTAACAGCAAGAAGAATGGTGCCCCGGGCGGGTGTCCGACTTCCAATTTGCCTGCTGTGGCAATAAATTCCCCACAATCCCAAAGGCTTACTGTCGGCTCTATTGTGAGCAGATATACAATGGAAGCCCCTATAAATGAGATGAATCCTAAAATGTTGTTATACAGTCTGTACGTTTTCTCCATCTGTGTTATTTTTAATTCGTGCAAAAGTAGTAAAAAAAATTACAGTTTTTATTCAGCAACACAACTTCATATTGATTTTATAACCTAAAATCCATAACTAATAATCAACAACTTATACTGTTCCTTCGTTCCATCCTTGCGCCTTCAAATGCACATAGTCACCGGAACGGCTCACCATCATAAGTCCCTGTTCGGCCTCTACAATATTGCCGATTACCGATACATCAGGGATACGGGCGATTTGCTCATACTGCGCAAGCGGCACCGTAAACAGCAGTTCGTAGTCGTCGCCACCGTGCAGGGCAGGAATGATAGGCTCCATGCTGAATTCCTTGCAAACTTCGCCAGTGGCTTCGTTCACAGGTATTTTTTCTTCATAGATTTTACAGCCCACCTTGGAGTTCTTGCAAATGTGGAACAATTCCGACGACAAACCATCGGAAATGTCAATCATAGCAGAGGGAACAATATGAGCTTTTGCCAGTTCCTCAACCACGTCCTTTCGGGCTTCAGGTTTCAAGCAACGTTGCAGAACATATTCATAGCCAGTTAATTTCGGCTGTGCGCCTTTCCCTTGGTTGAACACAGCTTTTTCACGTTGCAAAACCTGCAAACCAGCATACGCTGCGCCCAAATCACCCGAAACACAAATCAAATCGTTTGGTTGTGCGCCTTTTCGATACGTCACGTTTTGTTTTCCGACAGTCCCCAACATTGTCACGCTAATCGCCATACCCGTCATCGACGACGAAGTGTCGCCACCGATAAGTTCCACGCCATACTGTCCGCACGCAACACGAATCCCGTCGTACAACTGTTCGAGCGCATTAACCGTAAATTTAGCGGAAACAGCCACGGAAACAGTCGCCAGCTTCGGTGTGCCATTCATTGCATAAATATCTGAAAGACTTTGCATTATTGCTTTATAACCCACATGCTTCAATGGAGAATACATGAGGTCGAAATGGATGCCTTCGAGCATTAGGTCGGTTGTAACCAACTGATATTCAGAATCGTTTAATTCCAACACCGCACAATCGTCACCAATACCTTTGATGGTTGAGCCTGACTGTTTGAAATCCTTTGTAAGTATGTCGATTAGTCCGAATTTGCCTACTTCCTCAAGAGTTTTTTGTTTTTCCATCTTGTTACAAATTACTTCAAAGCAAATTATTGTTTTACAGCTTTCACGAAACGATTCTTGCCAAAGAAATCCTTCCGAATCTCGCAATTCACAAAACCATAGGATTCGAACAGCGCAACTGTCTCGTTTCCAAATGATTCGTTTATTTCGCAGTAGATTTTTCCGCCATCCACAAGGCTTTTCGAAGCGAAACGCGCAATTGCATCGTAATACTGCAACGGATTGCTGTCGTCAACGAACAACGCCAAATGCGGTTCGTAGTTCAGCACATTGGGACGCATATCTTTTTTCTCGGAATTGCACACATACGGTGGATTGCTCACAATCATATCATACTCAGTGAATTGCGAGAGACTTTCCTCATCAAGCATATCGGCTTGGCAAAACGCAACGTCAACCTGATGTTGCTGGGCATTTTTCTGGGCAACATCCAGCGCCTTTTCTGAAATATCGACAGCGGTTACTTTCGCATTTCTCACATTTTTTGCAATTGAAATTGCGATACAACCACTTCCCGTACCCAAATCGAGGATTTTTCCCGAACAATTCGAATTTTCCTTGATAATCCAGTCAACCAATTCCTCGGTTTCAAGCCGTGGAATCAGCACCGACGGGCTCACTGAAAACAGCAAGCCATAAAAATCCGACTTGCCACGGACATATTGCACTGGTTCCGATTGTTCGAGCCGACGGAGACAGGTCTCGAAATAAATTTTTTGTTGTTCGGAAATTTCTTCATCACGGCTCAAAAGCAACGTGGTTGCCGAAAAGCCCAAATTCTCAGCTATCAATTCAAATATTGATTGAATTTCTTTTGGCTCATAAAGTGTTGCCAATTTCTGCTGAAATCCTATTTTTACATCGTTAATTGTCATACGGCAAAGATATAAGAATAACAAGAATTTGTTCACTATTTTTTACAAAACTGATGGGCGAGGACGAAATCTACATGCAACAATGCCTTGATTTGGCGCAAAGCGCATTCGGCAACACATACCCGAATCCTATGGTGGGATGCGTAATAGTGCACCACGGAAATGTTATTGGCAAAGGCTTTCACCACAAGGCGGGCGAGCCGCATGCAGAAGTGAACGCTATCAATTCGGTGAAAAATCAGGAACTGCTTTCGGAAAGCACACTCTACGTGAATTTGGAGCCGTGCGCACATTTTGGGAAAACACCTCCCTGCGCCGATTTAATCATCTCAAAAAACATTAAACGCGTTGTGGTTGGCTGCATCGACACGTTCAGCAAGGTTTCGGGTAAAGGAGTCGAAAAATTGAAAAATGCTGGTATTGATGTAACTATCAATGTTTTAGAAAAGGAATCCCGTTTTCTGAACCGACGCTTTTTTACGTATCACGAAAAAAAGCGTCCATACATTATATTGAAATGGGCACAGTCCGCCGATGGCTTTATCGACAAATGCCGTGACGAAAAAACGTCGGAGAAAGGTGTCCGCATAACCGATGATATTTGTTTGGGAACGAGCCATTTATGGCGTTCGCAGGAACAGGCGATTTTAGTGGGAACAACCACAGCAGTGTGCGATAACCCGAGCCTTACCACACGTTTGGTCAACGGGAAAAATCCGTTGCGACTCGCCTGGGATTTGCACGACAAAATTCCTGCAACACATCATTTAAAAGACAACAGCACGGCAACAATCATATTTTCAAATTCGTCGAAAGAAAATACGGATTGTACTGAATATGTGCAAGTTACAAATCCCCAGAATCTCCTTCAAGAAACACTCGATTGTCTGTATCAAAAAGGTATTCAATCATTGATTGTGGAAGGCGGAACCAAAACACTCCAAACGTGTATTGATGCCAATCTGTGGGACGAAGCCCGAATTTTCACTACCGAAGAACTCTTCCACAGAGGCGTTTGTGCGCCGAACCTCCAACATGCGGAAGCACAAAAAGTTAGCATTGGAAACGCACAGCTTTCTATTCTGTACAACAACTAAAAGAGCGACATCTGTTCTCCCGATTCGGGATTATTCGGCATAGAATCGTCTGAGCCCCAATCGGTTGGCGTATTCGATTGATTTTCAGATTCTTGTTCTTCAGGCGGGAGTTCCTTTACCAATGGCTCAACGAACTCCATCATATCAATCGTGTAGTTTGACACGCGCTTTCCTTTTGCCTTATAGCCTTTCACGCCGATAAATTCATCCACGTCGATGTATTCCATTTCGCGGTTGGCATGTCTTCCACCAAAACTCAGGCACAATTGCGGGAAACGATCGTCGTTGATTTTCAACAATTTGGAGCCGTCAGCTTCGGGAAGGAAACTAACATATTTCGAGGTTTCCTCTATTTTGAACCGCTTGATATAATTCAAATCCTGTTCAGCGTCGTACACGATGGCCGTCCAGATTTTCTTTTCGTCGTATTTTTCGATGCGAAGAATCGGATATTCAAAATGGTTGCTCAAATCGAAAGTTGAAAGAGCAAATTTGCCGTCCTCGGTAATCACAAGTATTTTGTCGGAGCCTTTGAATTCGCCAAGGAACGAACCATAGCCGGCATCGTTTAGGCGGCGCGTTTCCGCATTGAAGTATATTTTCCGACCGCCCAACGTAGAAACACCTTCCTCGATTTTTTGGATTTTGTATGCAGGATGTTTCGTAAGAATATTACCCTTCGAACTTCTTCCCTTGATTGACAAGGTACTGAAATCAACCTCGAAAACAGGTTTCCGCAAATGCAATTCTTGACGAAGATATACCTTTATGATTTCGGCTTCTCCATTTGGATTTGCGCTGAAATACAAAATCTTAGTCTTCGGCGTTTCCAAGGTAATGTCGTACTCCTTGTCGCGCGTTACACCAAGCACCGGGAAACGTTTCACATACGTTACGCCTGATTTTCCATCACGGTACGCCACATTGTAAATCGTGCGCTCGTCGTTTTTCCTGAACACCCCGATATGAATAATTCCCGTCCCGAAAAACGCCTTGTCGGACACTTTCGACACCTTGAATTTCCCATTTTGCAAGAACACGATAATATCGTCCAAGTCGGAGCAATCGCAGACAAACGTGTCCTTTTTCAAACTTGTGCCGACAAAACCCGTTTCGTAGTTTGCATACAATTTTGTATTGGCATTCACAACCTGGGCAACTTCAATCTGCTCGAAATTGCGGATTTCTGAAAGACGTTCACGCCCTTCGCCAAACTTCTGCTTGATGTGTTCAAAATAACTAATCGCGTAGTCGATAATATTCTCAAGATTATTTTGAACCTCATCCATCTCAACCTCCAGCGCCTTTATGTACTCGTCGGTTTTGTACGAGTTGTATTTGGAGATTTTCTTAATAGGAATGTTTGACAACGCAACACAATCGTCGCGGGTAACTTCACGCCAGAAATTCTTCACATACGGTTTCAAACCCTTGTCGATGGTAGAAAGAATGTCTTCCTCGGTCTTACACGGTTTGATTTTTTCATAGACTTCCTTCTCGATGAAAATCTTTTCCAACGAGGTTTTCATCCAACTTTCCTTCAGTTCCCCAAGGCTTATTTCGAGTTCGCGACGAAGCAATTCGACTGTTCTGTCGGTATTTTTCCGAAGAATATCGGAAACGCCCATAAACACAGGCTTTTTGTCGAATATCACATTCGTGTTTGGCGAAATGGTAACACCGCATTTTGTGAATACATACAACGCATCGATGGTTTCGTCGGCAGACACATTTGCAGGAAGCGTCACAATAATTTGCACTGAAGCGGCGGTATCGTCGTCAACGTGTTTTATTTTGATTTTCCCTTCGTCGTTCGCTTTCAGAATTGAATCAATTATCGTTGACGTCGTTTCACCATACGGTATTTCAGTGATTTCCAATGTTTTATTGTCAATTTTGTTGATTCGTGCACGAACACGCACACGGCCGCCACTTTGACCATCGTTGTACTTCGACACATCAATCAAGCCTCCCGTAGGAAAATCGGGATATAATTCAAACGGTTCGTTTTTCAGATACGAAATACATGCATCCAGCAATTCATTGAAGTTGTGGGGCAAAACCTTACATGCCATACCCACAGCAATACCCTCGATTCCTTGGGCAAGAAGCAACGGGAATTTCACAGGCAACGTGACAGGTTCCTTGTTACGACCATCGTACGACGGAATCCATTCAGTTGTCTTTGCGTTGAACAGAACCTCCAAAGCGAATTTTGAAAGACGGGCTTCAATGTAACGGCCGGCAGCAGCATCGTCGCCGGTTAGAATATTTCCCCAGTTTCCCTGCGTATCGACGAGCAAATCTTTTTGCCCAAGTCCCACCAACGCATCGTAAATACTACTATCACCGTGAGGATGGAGTTTCATTGTTTCCCCGACAATGCTCGCCACCTTGTTGTAACGACCATCGTCCATTTTTTTCATCGTATAGAGCACACGACGCTGAACAGGCTTCAGTCCATCTTCCAAATACGGAATGGCACGATCGGTAATCACAGACGATGCATAATCAAGAAACCAGTTCTTGAAATAGTCTCCAACATATTGAATATTATTCACCGAGGAATCAAGTATATGCTCTTGATTTTCAGGAATCACCACGTTGTCGTCTTGCTGTTCGTCCATTCTTTATATTTTATGGACAAATTTCGTAATTATCCAAATAAAAACCATCGAAACAAAAAAGAAGATTTCACAAAGAAATTCACAAACGCATGTGAATGTGTTAGTTTGCGTTAAAAAATCTTTTTTTCTTCGCCGTGCCACAACCGTAAAATATTTTCCTTGTGTGTGACAAGCAATAAAATCGCAAATAGTATTGAGAAAACCTGAAGCGACACAATTGACGTACGTTCAACGAATATCACAAATATCGGGAACGAACATCCTGCAATCATTGAACCTAATGAAACATAGTGGCTTATGAGCAACACCACCACAAATACAGAAAACGCGAGCAACGCCGACATCGGCACAATTGCCAATGTTACCCCCAGCAACGAGGCAACACCTTTTCCTCCCTTGAAACCGACATATATCGGGAAAATATGTCCTATCACGGCAACAATGCCAAACAGCAACTGCAAATTCACGTAGTTGGGAGTATGAGGCAAACATGGGAAAAAATGCACCAACTGAGCGGCTGCATACGCTTTCAACACATCGATTATAAAAACGGGAATCGCTGCCTTTGCACCAAGCACACGGAATGTGTTGGTGGTACCCGCATTCCCGCTACCGCACTGGCGTACATCAATGCCGTAGAAAATCTTTCCCACCCAAACCGATGTGGGAATAGAACCAAGCAAATAAGATACAAGTACGGCTATAATTACGTATGTCGGTTCCATATCTTACTGATTGCAGATTGGGCAAAATGCTTTTTTCACTTCAGGATTTTCGAACATTTGGAACGAAAGTTTTCCTGTGTCAACCAACTCGCATAGACGCGGTTTGTTCATTTCCGCAGCACGAAGCAACGCATCAACAAACGCTTGCGTGTGATACATATAATCAGTGTGTGTGCACATTGCTATGAAGGCAAAGATAAATTCTTCGCTCACACCAGGAATATTTACCATAGGAGCCATCACACTCACAGGATAATCGTAGTCGTTCATTCCCGCAAAAATCGAAGCAATGTTCAACGCTCCTTTCCAGTCATAATCGTCGATTTCAATTATTTCCTTGATACGCTCGAATGCGGCATTCACAAATTCCTCTTCGTTGGAAACCTTGAATGTTTTATTCAGATTCTGGAGCGATTTCACCTGCAATTCCAAATTCAACGGATCAATTGCATATTTTGGCAATTTCGAAATCAACTGCTCGTCAATGTCTTTTTGCATTTCCGTTACATAATACTCATTATCAATAGTTTCCAACTTCAAACGAGCAAACACTAAATTTCGGCGAACGTATGGATGATTCGGATTCAACGCTTTCAATCGTTGCATTTCCTTCAAAAATTTCTCATCAATAGGCATATTGTTGGCGGTATATTTCAGCCACATTTTGTTGACCTGCAAGCCAACGTACGCCGGCTTGTCGGGAACTTGCATACGGTCGATGACTGATTTTGGATACCGTCCCGACAACACTTGCTGCATGATATATTTTTGTATCGCCAATGCACGGTCTTCATTATATTCTTTGAGTGCCTTATGGAACGCATACACCGTATATGCCTGCTCTTGACGGTTGGTTGAAATGTCGTATTCCACAACGATTTGCACTTCCGCAAAACGGTGCTTCGACAGCAGACCATCCATTTTCTTGAGATTGTCGCCACGCGAAATATATGAAAGAACCTCTTCGTGCGATTTCGTTTTCAGGAATTGCCATTCTGTTGCCACAATGTCGGTATAAAACAAATCCCATGAATCCTTGCTCTGCGTGATGATAGGCACAGAATTTCCTGAATATTTCGCAATGGAACTTACAATACTATTGATTCGTTCTCCGCGGAGCTGCATATTTTTCTCTGGGTTTCCATCAACCGAAGTATATGCCGACACGATAAACGTAAGAGGCTTGAAATCAGGTTGTTTCATAGAATCAATGAACGCAACAATGTCCTCGGGACGATATTGGGAACGACCTATTTCGAACGGAATCACAAAACTAATTGTGTCACGTTCAACTTTCGGATGATAAATAAATGTGTTATAGCGAGTTACCGTATCAGGGAATGGTAGAAGTTCCGGCATATTGAAACCGTCAATCTTCTTATCGTAACTTGGCATCAACGTTTTACACAAATGCTTACCTTTAATAACCAATACATTATATTCATAGTCAGTTACACCTTCGGGAAGTTCACCCAACAACAAGCGAAGTTTCGAAGAAGAATTTCTGCCCGCGTAGATATTTTGTTTGTCAAAATCCTTTACGTATATAGGTTTTGTGGTGAAACCCTTGCTTGGCAACTGATTGTTTACAACATTTTCGCCATTGCACGGATATTGTTTCATATTCACTATATCAACAGCAATCGCATCGGTAGGATCTTTGAATAATTTTTTAAGTCCCTTATAATCAGATGTTTCAAAATAGATTTTGCCACGCTCGATTGTTACCATTGAGCGAAGCATTTCAATTTCCTTGTATTTTGAACAAGCTTTGCAATATTTTGCATCATACCAGCCAATACCCTGATTCGAGCTTGTCAACTTCAAACCCGAAGCCTTTATGTCTTTTTTCGAAGCCGTCAGCAAATTGTAATTTCCCACACTAATCGACACATACAATTTTTTACCTGTCTTATCGATACCGCAACCTATGCCGGCAAACACATAACGAGGATTTTGCAGAATCTCAACTGATTTTCTTTTAAAAATCTGGAACACAATGTCTTGTGCAACCTCATCGTATGTCATCGAAATTTTTGCCCGCTGAATTGAGGTTTTCATAGTAATTTCATCAACCTGATGAACACCACCGTTTTGATTAAGAATACGTTGCTGCAAAGAATATTTTGCCGGTGCATACGACACACGGATTTCGTCGGTTTTCGCCATGTAGTCGGCAAATTCCTGCGATGCGCCCTGCAACACCTGGCTTGGCATAAGCATTCTATAACCTTCCTTATGTAATTCTTTATCAATGTAATACAAAATTGCGTCACGCATCAAAGTAAGATTGAACGCTTCCGGGTACAATTCCGTAAGATATGACTCCACACGGGCAGGTTCCCTGAAATTCTCTGTCTGAGCGAACGATTGAACCGCCAAAAAGGCACTCAGAAGAAGGGTTACTATGCTCTTGAATTTCATTTAGATAGACTCTTTAACGAATTAATTCTTTCAAATTGCAAATGTATGATTATTAACCCAATAATCAAAACGAAAATCAATTTTATTCCGTTTGCAGCCAACGATACATTTAATCCTTCATCTGCCAAACATTTTTGAACAGAACGTGAGATTTGTTTTATTGCACATCATACCCTATCTTTGCAATATCATGAAAGAAGAAAAAGCAACACCGTACCCACAGCGGACGGAGGATATTTGTGATGTCGTTTGTGAACCCACAACCGACTATGGGAAAACTATTGTTTATCAAGGAACTACAATTACAAACGCCCTAAAGGATTATTACACGTTTTCAACGAACCAAGAAAAGGTTGATGTTTTGAAATGGATTGTGGCACAGCCTGAATTCACAGAACTGCAACGATTTTCAACGGCGGAAAACAAGATTTGCACCTTATACACAAACCAATATGACGAAATATTAAAAACTGGCGAAATACCTAACAATCTGCAAATTGCACAAAAGTTTGTGGCAAATGGTTATGATGTGTTTCTGCTCTCGAATCCTAAGGCAACAAAAAGTGCAGATTTCATTATTTGCAAACGAAATTGCCTGTATTATGTTGAGGGGAAGACCTCTTCGGGTGGGAGTGCCTTATCAGTTCGTTTGAGCGATGGTGCAAAACAAGCCGATAGAATTGTCATAAATCTAATTGGGAGTAATCGGGGGAAATCATTTCTTTCCGAGGTAAAAAAAGCATTTGAAGCAAATGACAATCTACATGTTATCTATATTTTTAAAGGTTCTCGTTTGATTTTCATAAAACGAAACGATGCTTTTGGGAAAACATTCCTCCTCGATTTTTTCAAAATATGGATAGGCAGAAAATAAAAAAGGAGAATTTCTATCCTCCTTTTTTTAGGAATTCCGCGCCGTAGCCAGAATCCCGCACGAATTTAATCGGCGTCTGTCCACGTGTTTCTAAACTTTCGTCTTCATTTTTCACCTAGGACGATGCAAATATACAACAATCTATTTCGGTTGTCAAGATTTCTTCTTACACCTTTGCAAAAATCTCCTCTGCTTTTGTCCCCTGCCTATCGTATCACCGAGAACGAGATGCCTTTTATCTTACGGTACATTTCCAACGAATACACGTCGGTCATACCAGAAATAAAGTCAACCACGGAGAAAATCCGCGCATATCCATCGTTTTCGCTACTTTTCAACTGCGATGGCAGAAGGCGGAGCAACTGCGACGTGTAGAGCGTTGAGTCTTTCCGCAACGTAGCTGTTACAAATTCCTGAAGCAACTCGCTCAAAATTCTATGTCCAGCAACCTGAATCTCAATTACTTCGCGCGCATTATAGATTTTTTCGGTCGCAAGCGATGCCAATGTCTGCAAAGCCCGTTTAGGCGTTCCGTGCAACGCATCGGCAAGCGAAGCATGGAATTTCGACTGCATAATGTCGTCGTAATTTTCCCAAAAAACATTTACACAATCGGTTATGAGTTTGTTGATGGTTCGTGATCGAAGAATCACAATTTGCTCGTTCTCATCGTCAACTTCTTTCAATGATTTTTCCAAATCAGCCAAAGCGTCACGATCGATTTGAGGGTCGAAAAACGCCATCATCAAATCTTTCGCCTGTTGTGTGGGAATAATTCCAAGCCGATGGGCATCTTCCAAATCCACAATTTGATACGAAATATCATCGGCGGCCTCCATCAGGAACACCAACGGATGACGACCATATACGCAACGATTCCCTTCATAAGTTTCCAAACCCAATTCCTTTGCCACTTTCTGCAAAATCGGCAATTCACTTTGGAACACACCATATTTGTGGTATGGTGTTTTATTGGCAAGGTAATCCGACGATGTACAGGGATATTTCAGCAATGTGCCAATCGTGGCGTATGTGAGCGCAAAACCGCCCTTCCGCCGACCAGAGAAATGGTGCGTCAACAATCGGAATGTGTTGGCGTTACCCTCGAAATTAGTGAAATCAAGATATTGGTCGGGCGTGAGAAGCGAAGAAATCTCATTCTTGTCGATTTCCTTAAAATAGCGAGAAATAGCATTCTCGCCGGAATGTCCGAACGGCGGGTTTCCTAAGTCGTGAGCCAAACAGGCCGACGAAACAATTGTACCGATACTGTCGAGCAGGTGCGGTTGCACGTCGATGTTGCGCTCCGACAATCCATTGGCAATCATATTGCCCAACGACCGTCCGACCGATGCAACTTCAAGGCTGTGTGTCAAGCGGTTATGGACGAAAATACTTCCAGGCAACGGGAACACCTGTGTCTTATTTTGCAATCGTCGGAAAGGCGACGAAAAAATGATTCTGTCGTAGTCGCGTTGGAACTGCGAACGAACGTCCTGCTGACGCATTTTTTCGTTTTCCAATCCCAAGCGCTTTGGCGACAATAACTTATTCCAATCAAGCATACGTTTTTGTTTGTTGTGCAATTATATGAATTTTATTCATCTGCGAAAAGGCATTTCTACAAAATAAAAAACTATCTTTGAACAAAAATTAAAATGAAGCTAATGGGAAGGTTGTTATTTGCTCTTATTTGTATCACCACAAGCGGCTACCTATACGCCCAAGACAAAATAGGAGAAATCTGCAAATGGGACTTCGACAAAGATTGTGCAGTCGCCCTTACTTTCGACGACTGGCTCACAACCCATCCTACCATTGTTGTCCCCGCCCTGCAAGAACGAGGAATGACAGCGACTTTTTATGTGATAACGAAAGACTTGAATCAAAATACTATCAAACAAATCAACAGCGCAGCCGAATTAGGAAACGAAATAGGAAACCATACCATAACACACCCTTCCTCGGATGTGAATATTGCGAAAGAGGCTCGTCCAGCAAAAGAGCAGCTTGATGCGGCACTCGTTTCGCAACAAGCCATAACATTTGATTACCCGTATGGTGCATTCTCCAATGAAACAATTGATTCGGTTCGCAATTCAGGGCATATTGCGGCTCGTGGAGTTTGGCCACCGTCAAATTACCGCTACAATTTTGCTCCGAACGATAACGAATACTACAACTTGCGTACGGTTAGCGTTGGCGGCGACGGCGTGAATACAACAATTGATTTCGCAAAACATCTTACCAAAGTTGTCAATGGTGGCGGATTTATTACCTATTTGTACCATGGTGTGGGAAAATCGGGAGATTATGCAAATATTCACAAAGATTCGCTCTATGCGCAATTGGACACACTAAAGTCCCTCAGCGATAAAATCTGGATAACCACAGTGGCAGAGGCAATAAAATACCACCGTGAAGCACGTTGTGCCTCGCTATCTGGAATCGAAATCGGCAATGTAAATCCTGATATCTACATTATTGCACTTATTGATACGTTGCCGGATAATGTTTATAATCAGCCTCTTACGGTAAAGGTGTACAATCAAGGCGAAACATTTTGCGAAGTAAAGCAAGGCGATGAAATTTGTCCGATTTTATACCAAACAAATGAATACGTGATGTTCCGTGCTATTCCCGATGGAGGAAATATCTCGTTGAAACGAGGACATTGGGACATCAATTCGGTGCAAAATATTGACAATATTGCCACCATTTCAGTGAAACATAAGACGATTTTTGTAACGACTGACACTCACGCCTCAGTGGTTTTCTACACCCATACAGGGAAAATTCTTTCAAAACAAACGGGAACGTGCAGTTTTTCCGTTACAAAATCGGGCTCTTATATCGTTACCGTTAATGGTTTATCTAAAACAATTGTAATCAACTAATTATGCGTAAATTTATTCTCATTCTTGCCCTTTGCGTGGTTTCGGTTTCGGGTTTTTCACAGAAAATGAAGAAACTGTATGCTCTGTATAACAAACAGGATTATGTGAAATGTGTACAACAATGCGATGCCGCCCTCAAAAAGAATCCTGATATGCTCGAAGCATACTACGTAAAAGCAATTTCGTATTTTGAAATGGCGCAATCGGCTTCCACTTACAAAGATTTCACAAAGAATCCTTTGCTGGACTGCCTTTCGAATCTCAGTATTCTCAGCGCCAAAGACGAGGATAGGGAAATTCTTGACGAACATAATGATACATTGCTGATTATCAAAGAATTCGCTGAAAATCGCGCAAGAAAAATCAAAACAGCAAATACGTCTGAAGCTCAGGCAATCCAACAAAAACTTGCCAGCATTTTCCGAACAAAAAAAGCCGACGGGC
This sequence comes from Bacteroidales bacterium, assembly GCA_017552705.1. Classification (GTDB taxonomy): domain Bacteria; phylum Bacteroidota; class Bacteroidia; order Bacteroidales; family UBA1715; genus UBA1715. The sequence continues at coordinate 32,106 of JAFZOY010000100.1, read as the reverse complement.
TTGAATTTGCACGGCTTGACGCCGACGCTGGACGCTACGACAAATGTTACTCGAAAGTGGAGCGGTTATATGCCAAGGCTCCCGCCGAAGTGAATAGTTCAAACGACAACTACACGGCGCTTACACAAGGAGCTATCTTACTTGCCGAGAATTGGATGTTCAGCGATTTATTTACTCTTATCCGCAACTACAAAACAAAATTCGGCGGCAACTATGCTATCAGCGCAGGATTTAAGAAGGCGTTGCTCATCAGCATCGACACCGCCCGCACCGACGACGACAAAACTTTGTTCTACGATTTCTCGCAGAAAGGCTTGGAATTGTATCCCGAAGACAAAGAAATAATCAGCCACATAGAGAATCGCTGGGTTGAACTCATCAACTCGCAGTCGTCCGCATACCGTGCAACCGCCACCCACGAGCGCACGTGGAAAGACAGCGTATTGCTCCGCAACGCATACCGCTATTTGTCAATGGCTAAAGAAATTTTCCCTGGAAACAGAAGATTCATCGACATGGAAACAAAACTCAACACAGAATTCCACACGATTCCATTCGATTCCGAAAAACAGAGATTCCAAAAATACGCTTTGGAAGCGGTAAATAAATGGCGTACAAAAGGTTGTGAATGCGACACAAGCGAAATCGTGTATGTAGCTCCCGTGCCGACAATTGAATGGGACACCACGCTGGAACGGCTGGCAAACGAGCATGCGCGGGAAATGTTTTTCGAAAACCACAGCGAAGACATCAACCTGAAAGGCGAAACGCCGTGGGACCAAATCAACAAAACACAATATAAAGGTACAACCTACGAAAACGAAAACGGACTTAACTTTGTGCAAGCAATGAAAATGGCGTTCTGTGTGGGCTACGGATTTTCGTTCAACGGCGTATATGGCGACGAAGGATTGAAATCGGTGATAGATTCCGTCGTAACCCATTGGATTACAGAACCTAAGTCGCAGAATTGCATGAAAGTGATGACTCCCGACATCACCCACATGGCTTTAGGTATGTACGGTGACAAATGGGTATTCTGGGCCATCACCAAATACGATATTTTAGTACGTGAAAAGAAGAAAAACTAATCCCGTATGCTACAGGCTTTTTTCACCGAAAATTGCGTTGAAGCAGGCTGCGACGAGGCGGGGCGCGGTTGCTTGGCAGGCCCGGTTTACGCGGCAGCGGTGATTCTTCCGCCCGACTACCACAATGAAGAACTCAACGATTCCAAGCAGCTAAGCGACAAGAAACGAAAACTTTTACGAGAACAAATCCAGCGCGACGCCATTTCGTGGGCTGTGGGTATTGTTGACAACCACGAAATCGACAAAATCAACATCCTCAATGCCTCGTTTTTAGCAATGCACCGTGCATTAGACAAACTTTCGGTTTCTCCCGAACATATCATAATTGACGGAAACCGATTCAAACCATACAAAAAGATTCCGTTTGATTGTGTGGTTAAAGGCGACGGTAAATTTCTGTCGATTGCGGCGGCTTCGATTCTTGCCAAAACCTACCGCGACGACTATATGGACGAACTCCATGAACAATTCCCATTTTACGATTGGAAATCAAACAAAGGCTACCCCACTTTACGGCATAAATTAGCGATACAAAAACATGGATTGACTGATTTCCACAGAGTTACGTTCAATTATGAACTTCCCAAACAACTGACGTTGGAATTTTAAGCACTACGAATTTCCGATACACACGGCGAAATCGCTTCGTTCAATTTGTTTGTTGCGGTACAGCAACAACTCCTTACAACGGAAAATTTTCGTCTGCACACCCGAAGAATAATAGAATTTCAACGAGATTTCGCCATTTTCGAATGCGGCGTACGTGCTTTCCTCCACAACAAAATTAGGCTCCACAACCGATGCGATTTCCCCTTGGAACAAAATCTGTTTGCCCACAAAACTATACACGGAATTGCCATCGTCGAAACGTGAGAAATTCTCGGCCATCGTGTTGAAATTCGGATTGTTGATGCTCGTAGGAACCGACAATTCAACTTTATAGAACCGTTCCACACTTCCGCCCGTGTTTTTCACCAAAAAGCGGGGATAAAAATTCACTTTGCTGAATTTCCCACCCGACATGATTGGAATACCGCCCGTATTTGTTACGCTAAACAATTCTATTTCAGGACGTTTACCCTTTGTATATAAATCACGGATTTCGTATTCCTCCATCAAAACAGACTTTGTTTCCGAACGTTTGTAGAATCGACGGTCGGCATTCATGTGGGGAGCGAGATGGCTGTTCGGCACGTGCACACCAATCACAAAACCATCTTCGGAAACCATAATTTTTTCGATTATGCAGTTCGGCACAGCCGGAAAAATGCTTGTTTGGCAAACCAACCGAAGCCAATCAACACATTCAGTGTTGTGCAATGGTTCAATTCCTTTTGGCATTTTTCGTTGCGAAGAAACGCCAATAAAAATAATTCCACCATTCGCATTCGCCATCGATGATAGTAATGTGCTGAAATACAACGCGGTTTTGTCGTCAAGGACAGAAATCGCCTTTGCAGGAACATATTCCAATGTCAGCGAAGCTTTCAGTTTAAACTGAAAAACTTCCTCCAAACCGTGTTGAGTTATTGAAATCATAGTACAAAAATACACATTTCTCGTTATCAACCGAGAGAGGATTGATGCAGATATTCAACTTCCTTAAAATAATAGTGGCGATGTTCACCATTTTCGTCGATAATCAACAGTCTGCCATCCTCGCCAACCGAAGAGATTACGCCTTTGAACACACCTGTGCGGTCTTGAAACAACGAGGGCGTTCCCAACAAATATAAATTTTGTTCGTATCTGGTGCGAATGGCATCGCTATCATTTGAAACTGCCCCGTAGTACTGTTTGAATTTTTCGAGAAACATCTCCAAAACCGCATCGGTATTACATTCTTGTCCGATTTCGATTTTGAGGGAAGTGGGATTTGGGGCTCCAACAAACATCGTTTGGTTCACATTCAGTCCAATCCCCACGATGGATGTTTCTATCATCTTGGAAACCAGCAAGTTCTCAATAAGAATGCCCGCTATTTTGTTGGAACCAACGTACACATCGTTCGGCCATTTCACCGTTACCGCATCGCAAAAGCACGCCACCGTGTCGCGAACCGCCAGAGCAACACATTGGGAAAGAATAAATTGATTGTTTGCAGGAATATGCGAAGGATGTAAAATCACCGAAAACAACAAATTTTCTCCACGATCCGAAACCCAGCAATTCCCTATCTGCCCCCGTCCTTTTGTCTGAAAATCAGTGCGTATCACCGTTCCTTCAGGAACACGTTCCTTACGCACCAAATCCATCGCATAATCGTTTGTTGAAGAAATTTCATCAAATTCAATGATATTGTTGTATCTTTCCACCGCAAAAAATTAAAATTATGAAACGTATTCTTTCAATTCTGTCCTTGTTATTCCTTGCGCAAAGCATTTTTGCACAAGAAGTTAAAATCACAGGCAAAATTACTAACAATTATAATGCTGACAAAATCTACGACACCATCACGTTACAAATAAACACATCGATGGGTAATCCTATACAAATGAAGTCGCCGCTGTCGAAAAAAGGAGAATTCTCGTTTAAATACATCGAAAATTCAACAAACTACTGTGAACTTTTTTTCACTCCCGACGATAAAATCCCAATGTTCCTCAGCTCCGGCGAAACGGTGAAAGTTGTTGCCGACATGGGGAATCTAAACCTTAGCGGCGAAGTTACGGGTTCGCAACAAACCGATGTGATGCAGAAAAATATGCGTCTGCTGAAAGGCTATATGGTTGAAGCACAAGACTTGAAAAAAATCTACGACAGAAAAGTTGATTCGTTGGAGAAACGGAAAAACGACCAAATTGCGGAATCCATTCGGAGAAACTCACAAATGTTGAGCAACCTCTCAATAATTTCGATACTGCCAATCGATGACTATCAAGATGTGTATCAACTACTTGACTCTACCCTAACGACAACATATCCCACCAACGAATTTGTACAGGATTTCCACGAACAGATGAAAAAGGTACTGCTCCTTCGTGAAGGCTCAACCATCAACGACATTGTGCTTGCCGATGCGAATGGAAAAATGGTGAACCTTGAATCGCTCCGCGGAAAGATTGTCTTAGTTGATTTCTGGGCAAGCTGGTGCCGTCCGTGCAGAATGGAGATTCCAAATCTCAAAAAGACATACGAAAAATACCACGATGCCGGATTTGATATTTTCTCCGTTTCGGTTGACAATGAATATTCCGCTTGGAAAAAAGCCCTCGAACAAGAACAAATGCCATGGACAAATGTCCGCGATGACAAAAAAATCTATAGCAACATGTTCAACGTGTCGTCGATTCCGTTCACAATCCTCATCGACCGCGAAGGAAAAATCATTGCCAAAGGTCTTCGTGGCAATGACTTGAATCTTGCGGTAAATAGGGCTTTGTCGAAATAACGGTTACTCACCGCTCATTTTTATTGACAATTCCGAACGATATCCGTTTTGAGAAATCACGTTTGGCTCCTGTCCGGTGTAGTCAACAGCAAGTTTTTTCGCTTTTTCGCTGAGAGTAATCGAATTCTTTATTCCATGTTTTGAAAGCGCAAATTCCTGTTGCGAATGCAGTCTGACTGTAGATGTTGCCTTCCATTGATTTACATCGAGACGCCCGTTAAGCGAAAGCACATCAATGTCCATATCAATCGGACAGTCTATTTCCACATGTGCGGAATTGGCATCAAGCTCCACAGCATGGAATTTTCCGCCTAATTCTATGCTTTCCGCAGTGAGTCCAGCAACGCTTAGCTTGTCGGCTATCGTACTGATTTCCAAAGAATGTATATCCGACTTCGGAAGAAATATCTCAATATCAACCATCGACTTACGTTGCATATCCGAAACGCCGTCAGCCGAAACAAAATCCACATCAATGCCTGATTTGTTTTCGTCGATTTTCACTTTCACCAACTGTTCCGCATTGGTAAAAACCTCAACCCGCTCATTTTGTGAGCGTTTCACCGAAAGATTCCGACAACTGCCAACCTCAATGTCGAAATCTTTTACAGACGCCACATCGTAGCACAACACAATATTCTTTTTTGTCGGAACGGCTTCGGCATCGGTTGGAATGATTTCGCCGTCGAGCAGAAAATCAACCGTTACGTTGAATACGTCAGCCAGCGCCTTAAGATTCCATACATCGGGTAATCCCGCGCCCGTTTCCCATTTTGTGATAGCTTGCCGCGACACACCAATCTTATCGGCAAGTTCTTCCTGCGAAAGGTTTGCTTCTTTACGAAGCGTTTTTACAATTTCTTCGAGTTTCATAATCTTGTTTTTTCGGCAAAACTATAGTTACCAACTGCGTAGCGCAACCAAAATTTGTTGTCACAACAGCAAATTTATGCTACTTTCCGTTGCATTTTTCAAAAAACAACAAAAAATACGCTATGAAAAACATAAACTTTCACGGTTTACTGCTCATAAACGAGCATCGTAATGAGTTTTTTGCGACTTTTGGAAAATAATTCATTCAATAATGAAACAACCTATTTTCGATGTTACCAAGGCTCAACCGCCGATTGTGGGGGAATGGCTGTATTCCAAGGCTCATTTCAGACTGCCACAAGCGGAAAAAACCGTGTATCTCACATTCGACGACGGTCCTGTTCCAACATATACAAAGCAGGTAATCAATATTTTACAGAATTACAACGTGCCTGCCACGTTTTTTATGGTCGGGGAAAATGTGCACAAATTTCCCGATGTGTTCCACGAAGTGCAGGAAGGCGGTTATGCCTATGGTTCACACACATACAATCATCTTAAAGGCTGGATTACCGACAATAAAACCTATCTGGAAAACGTGCGAAAAGGGGTGGAAATCACTGGTAGCAAGTTGTTTCGTCCACCATACGGAAAAATCAGGCCATTACAGGCACGCGCACTCTACAAAAACCTTCACGTGATTATGTGGGATATTATTACGATGGACTACGACAACCGCCTGTCGGGTGAGGATTGTTTTCAAAATGTGAAAAACTACGTTCGCAATGGCTCCATCATCGTTTTCCACGACTCGCCGAAATCCGAGAAAAACCTTTTGTACGCTTTGCCCAAAACCATTGAATATTTACAGAAAGAAAATTATACCTTTGCACCGATACGTTTTTAAGCATGAAATTATCTGTAATTATTGTCAACTACAACGTGATATGCGAACTGGAACATTGTTTGGTTTCTGTGCAGAAAGCATTGCAAACAATTGACAGCGAGGTTTTTGTAATCGACAATAATTCATCTGACAATTCCTGTGAAATCGTACGGCAGAAATTTCCGTGGGTGACGTTGATTGCCAACAACGAAAATGTTGGTTTCGCAAAAGCGAACAACCAAGCGATTCGAAAGGCAAACGGTGAATACATCCTGCTTCTCAATCCCGACACGATTGTGGAACAAGATTCGTTCACGAAAATGTTGGATTTTATGGACACACACAGCAATGCTGGCGGGCTTGGCGTGAAAATGCTCGATGGCGATGGGAAATTTCTTCCCGAATCAAAACGAGGAATTCCGACACCGTTCACCGCATTTTGCAAATTATTCGGATTGGCGAGCCTATTTCCAAACTCCGACACGTTCAACCACTATTATTTAGGCTCAATTCCCGACGACACAACAGCCGAAATCGAAATTCTGGCGGGAGCCTGCATGCTTATCCGCAAGTCGGTGCTCGATGCCATCGGACTTCTCGATGAACGCTATTTCCTTTATGGTGAGGATATTGATATTTCGTACAGAATACTGCAGGCGGGATACAAAAATTACTATTTCCCCGAAACGCACATAACGCACTTTAAAGGACGAAGCACCCGAAAAACCAAACGACGGAGCCTCATTGCATTTTACCAATCAATGAAAATATTCTCCGACCAGTATTTCGGAACCGACAAACCATCTCCACGTGCGTGGTTCATCCACGGCGGAATCTATTTACGCGCATTTTTTGCTGTGCTTGGATACTACATTCGTAAAACTTTCACAAAATCGTAGCCACTTTCGGGCAAATTTTGTAACTTTCACACCCGATAAAACATACAAAGAATGAAAAAATTTTTACTTGTATTATTCACGTTATTCGCTGCAAATCTTGTATTTGCGCAGAAACACATTCTCATCATTCCATTCGACACAAAAATGTACAACAACCAGGAATCCGAGAAAATCTGCAAATATTCAGGTGTTTCCTACGATAAATCCATCGAAAAAATCCGCACCGAACTCGACTTGCATATCTATTCGGCCCTGAAAGATTCCATGAACGTGTCGAGCCTGCTCCGGACATACACCACCGATGCAAGCACCGATATGGAAACTGTTCACAGCAATGCAATGTACGCACTCTGCGACAAAGACGATGCCGACATTACCAAACATAAGAAATTCAACGGACAAAAATCGAATATCATTGCTGGCGAAATCGTAAGCACCACAACCGACAACAGCAATAAACTCGTGAGCGTGAAACTACAAGATCCACAACTCTTCAACGATTTGATTCAAAGTTATCAAGCACAATATGTTGTGTATCTTACTCAATTTGAATTACTTGGAGATTTCTCAAATCCATACACCGTTGCCGATAATTCGTACCAACGGACCATAAAAGTGCACTATGTGATTTTCAACTCATTGGGAAAATTTGTGTCGGGCGACATTGCCACAATGAATTTTTCGGCAAAAATCAACGACATCGACCAAATCTGCGACCAATATCTGCCTGTAGTTGCAAAACAAATAGCCAAACGGATTCCTTAGTCATAATTAACTAATACTGAATTTATTACAATGCAAACGTTCTTAATAGTATTAACAGTCACAATTTCGTTGATAGTAGCGGTTTCCTTGTGCTTCTTTTTTCTGATTAAGAAACAATTCGACGAAATGAACCAACGCCAAAACGAGTCAAACAATTCTTTAGTAAAGGCTTTTCTCGAAAACGAAACGGCAAAAGCAACCGAATCGAGGAAAATCGAGAACGCAAAAATCACAATGCCACTCCGCATTCAGGCTTATGAGCGGTTGGTATTGCTGCTTGAACGCATCAAACCAGAATCGTTGTTGCTCCGTGTGCAATCGCCCAACATGACAGCTGGTTTGCTCCATCAGGAACTGCTGATAACAATCCGTGCGGAATTCGAACACAACTTATCGCAACAAATCTACGTTTCGCAAGCCGCGTGGGATTCCGTGAAAGCTGCCAAGGATAGTCTCATCAGGCTCATCAACGAAGAGGCTGTGAATGTTGCTACGGGTGCTCCTGCATCCACACTGAGCGAAGCAATTATAAAAGCGACAGTTTCGCAGGCGTCAAATCCGACCGACAACGCTCTCAGCGTACTGAAGAAAGATGCCGAAAATTTTATGTAAACCGTGAATATTCAGGATTTCGCACAGTTATTCAAAACACATCCGCATTTCAGAAGAATTGAGGATATTTTCGGTAAAGATTTGGAATCCAAATGTTTACTGCGTGGCCTTAACGGCTCGGAACCGTATTTTCTGATTGCGTCGTTGTTCCGAAACCTGAAATCCGACATTCTTGTGGTGATGCCCGACGCCGACGAAGCATCCGATGCTCTCGACGACCTCACTAGCTTGCTGGGAGCAAAATACTCATTGCTGTTCCCCACCGCCTATAAACGTTCCATACAATACGACCAGCCCGACAAATCGAATATGCTGCTCCGTACCGAAGCGTTGGAACAACTCACCAAACGGGAATTTCCCCATATTTTGGTCACCTATCCCGAAGCAGTGCTTGAGCAGGTGATTTCCAAAAAGGAATTCCAGACAAAAATCCACGTACTGCATGTGGGCGACAAAGTTGATGCGCAGTTTATAAACGACCTGCTGTATGAATTTGGTTTTGAACGAGTTGATTTTGTTACCGTTCCCGGACAATTCTCGGTACGAGGAAGTATTATCGACATTTTCAGTTTCTCGAACGATTTGCCGTACCGCCTCGACTTTTTCGGCGACGAAATTGAAAGCATCCGCACGTTCAACGTTGACGACCAACTTTCGGTGGAGAAAATCAACGAATTCAACATAATCCCCGATGTGCAGAACGCAAGCCAAAAGAAATCGTACATCCCGATTTTTGACTATCTCGACAAACCGATAGTTTTTTGCAAAAATCTGCTCGAAACTGTCGGAAAAATCGACTATATCGAACAACAAGCAAACAAGGCGTACAAAGGAAATGACAACAAACTGCAGGAACTTTCACAGATAATGCTGAAAAGCTCCGCATTACAAGAATTTTGCTCCGAAAACCGCTGTTGCGAGATCTTTTCAAGTACATCGTTCAACGAAGCATACGTATTTGATTTCAACACGGCTCCACACCCAAAAATCAATAAGAAATTCAAGTTATTTGGGGAACAATTAGTACAAAACCAGGAAAACGGTTACACTAATTATTTTATCAGCCAAACGCAAAGCCAATACGACAGAATTCAGGATATTTTTGCCGAAGTCAATCCTAATGTGCGACTTACATCAATCATCACTTCGCTCTCTAAAGGGTTCATCGACAATGATTTGCAACTTTGTTGCTACACCGACCACGAAATTTTCGAACGGTACCATGCCCACAAACGGCAGAAAAAAATCATTTCGTCGGAAAGCCTTACAATCCAAGATTTGAAGGAACTCAACCCTGGCGATTTTGTTGTCCATATTGATTTTGGTATCGGAAAATTCGCTGGACTTGAGCGAATTGTGAACAACGGCACAACACAGGAAGCCGTGAAGTTAATTTACCGCGACGGCGATTTGGTGTATGTGAATATAAACGGTCTTCACAAAATCTCGAAATACAAAGGGAAAGAAGGCGTTACACCCACACTGCATAAACTTGGTTCTTCGGTTTGGCAAAACACCAAACAAAAAACCAAGAAGAAGGTCAAGGACATTGCAAAGGAACTGATTGCCCTCTATGCCGAACGAAAAGCGCAAAGCGGATTCCAGTTTTCGCCCGATTCATATTTGCAAAACGAACTCGAGGCGTCGTTTTTCTACGAAGACACTCCCGACCAAGCCACCGCAACCGAAAAGGTGAAAGCGGCAATGGAAGCGCCCTATCCTATGGATATGCTTGTGTGCGGCGACGTGGGGTTTGGCAAAACAGAAATCGCCATTCGGGCAGCATTCAAAGCGGTTGCCGACGGGAAACAAGTGGCAGTGCTGGTGCCAACAACTATTTTGGCATTGCAGCATTTCAAGACGTTTTCAAGCCGACTGAAGAACTTCCCCTGCAACGTTGATTACATCTGCCGTCTCCGCTCCGCCAAACAGCAGAAAGAAACCATCAAAAACTTGGTGGAAGGAAAAACCGACATTATTATAGGTACACATCGTCTGGTTGGCAAGGATGTGAAATTCAAAGATTTAGGGTTACTTATAATTGACGAGGAACAAAAATTTGGTGTAAGCATAAAAGAGAAACTCAAACAACTTAAAGTAAATGTTGATACTCTTACACTTACAGCAACGCCGATTCCTCGCACACTCCAATTTTCGCTGTTAGGGGCAAGGGATTTGGCAATCATCAACACACCGCCGCCAAACCGTCACCCAATTATTACTGAACTGCACACCTACAACGACGACATTATCCGCAGTGCGATTATGTTCGAAGTCGAACGAGGCGGTCAGGTTTTCGTTATAAACAACAGAGTTTCAAGCATCTACGATACCGAAGCCCATATCCGAAAATTATGTCCGAAAGTACGAACGGTTGTTGGTCACGGGCAAATGGAAGGCGCTCAATTAGAGCAAGTTATGCTTGATTTTATCAACCACGAATACGATGTGTTAATAGCAACAACTATCATTGAATCGGGATTGGACATACCCAATGCAAACACGATGATAGTGTATGATGCCCACCATTTTGGTTTGAGCGACTTACATCAACTTCGAGGAAGAATCGGCCGTTCCAATAAAAAGGCGTACTGCTATCTTATGTCGCCGCCACTCCACGCCCTTCCCGACGATGCCCGCCGACGACTTCAGGCGATAGAGGATTTTTCGGGATTGGGAAGCGGTTTCAACATTGCAATGCAGGATTTGGACATTCGCGGCGCAGGAAATATGCTCGGCGCCGAACAAAGCGGATTTATTTCCGACATTGGCTACGAAACCTATCAGAAAATCCTCGACGAAGCAATGATGGAGCTGAAGGAAAACGAATACCGCGACTTGTTTGCCGGTTCCGAAGAGGAACAACGACAGGCTTCGGAACAAATCAGCACAATGCAGTTTGTTTCGGATTGCCACATCGATACCGATTTCGGACTTTTGTTCCCGAACTACTACATTGAAAGCACAAGCGAACGTGTGAAACTATACCGCGAACTCGACAGCATAACCAACGAGGAAGGTCTGCAAACATTTGAAAAACATTTGGTTGACCGTTTCGGTGAAATTCCGAAGGAAAGTGTAGGATTGCTCAATATCGTGCGGCTCCGCTGGAAAGCGATTGCTTTGGGAATTGAAAAAATCACGCTGAAAAACAACATTATGATAAATTATTTCATCGCGAACCAGAATTCCCTCTATTACCAGTCACCGATATTCACACAAGTGCTGAATTTCGTCCAGCAGAACCCCCGTTCGTGCGCTATGAAGGAATCGCAAGGGAAACTCACCCTCACGTTCCGCAACGTTTCGAGCATACAAGACGCAATGGCAATACTCACCTCGATAAATCCGGGTATCTAAGCAACAAACTATGTCTGACTCATGGAGCATATACGCCGACTGGAATCCGTGGCACGGATGTACAAAAATCAGTGCAGGATGCAAGTATTGCTACGTGTATCGACAAGATGAAATGTATGGTTGCGAAATCGGCAGCAACGTGGCACGAAAAACCGGCGCCTTCGACTTGCCCATCAAACGGAAACGCGACAAATCATATAAAATTCCATCGGGGAAGGTTATCTTCACCTGTTTTACTTCGGATTTTCTCCTGAAAGATGCCGACGAATGGAGACCTGACTGCTGGCGCATGATTCGGGAACGCTCGGATTGTATGTTCTTCTTTTTCACCAAACGCATCGACCGCTTTGCCGAATGTATTCCCTCCGATTGGGGTAATGGCTACGACAACGTGCTGATTGGCTGTACCATTGAAAACCAAGCCATGGCGGACTATCGCCTTCCGCTGTTTATGGCGGCACCTATCAAACATAAAATCCTTGCCGTAGCTCCGCTGCTCGAAGGAATCAATCTACTTCCGTATCTCGACAATACAATTGAAGAAGTTTCTGTTGGAGGAGAATCGGGAGTAAATGCCCGTCCCTGCCATTACGATTGGATACTTGATATTCGCCGACAATGCATTGAGAAAAACGTGCCATTTCGTTTTCACCAAACGGGTGCATATTTCGTAAAAGATGGACGAACGTACCGTATTTTGCGGAAATACCAACTCAGCCAAGCGCACAAGGCAAACATCAATTTCGGCATCAAAAATTATTTTGTTCCCGCAAAAGCGGATACAGAAGGCTGGGAATAATCCCTCGCCTACCGTATCAACTGAACGCTTCCGAATTTTACTTTCTTGCCATTTCCATCATCAAAACCGTCCCATACCTGTCCATCGAGGAATTTTGCCTCCATTTTCCAGATATACACGTCTGATTTCATCATCTTTCCATCGTAGCGACCATCCCAATAGCCAACAAACATACCATCTTTCACCTCGTTGGAGAACCATAGCAAATTACCCCATTTGTCGTAAACCGAGAATTCGCATGTTTCCAAATTGAAGCCTTTTGGCTGGAATGTACGTACGCTATGGGCAGGGTTCGTTGGTGAGAATGCTGTTGGGACATACAACGATGACGCAATGTTGACGAAAATACATTCGGTGTATGTGCTTGTACATCCAAAATCATTTGTCACCGTCAATATTGGGCAATTGTAGCCATACAGATAATGTCCTTCCATAACAGGATGATTACGCCAGTTATATGGAATAACCGTATCCACATCCGCAGGATTAGAGCCTTGATGACCAAAATTCCAAGCCATTGTGTATTCTATCGGCAATGCAACTGGCTCGCCGTTCTTGTCGGTTGTCCACAAACTATCCTGAACCGTGCTGTCCTTAAATTCTATCACATTCGATGAGCCTGGCATAGACCAACTGAAATGTGCCACTGGAGCTGGAGCAACCTGTACAATCAACGTGTCGAAGCCTTCACAGCCAGCCCACGTTTGTTCGTACACGGTAAGCGTGTCAACTCCTGGTTCCATCCAGTCAATATAGCGAACAGATGTAGAAGTTGCATCTTTCGAATAGTTCAAATTATCGCCTGTAACTGTCCAGAAGTATTGGCTTGTTTTTTCAAAACGAGTATAATAGCTTTCACCTATCGAACCCATACAAACCGAATCACGGCCGAACAATTTAGTATTAGCACCCGGAGCAACTACCAATTCCACCGTATCTACCTCACTGCTACAACCAATGAAATTTTCCTCGTCGTAGATATTCATATCGTAGATTTCAAATTTATAGGTACCCGTATCAAGAACAGAACCTTTCTGGAACTGATATTTCGGGCCATGGAACTCTGTTGGCAATGTGCCGCTCAAACTCTTCCAAACAACATTCGGGCTACCCAATGCCTGCAACTCATCGATTTCATCGCCTTGGCAAATCACTTTCGAGAACACAATTGGCTTGCGAGGCTGAGCCTTTATTGAGTAATTCATATACACAGGATTACTCTTACAAGTCATTGTTTCGTCGTAACGGCAAGCAAACACAGCCGAAATAGTGAAATCACCCACTGCATTCAAAATATTTGTCGGTGTTATGTTGTGTTCGGCATTATCAACCAAATTCTTGGTAATAGTACCGTTAGAGACTTTCCATTCAACAAACGATTTTTCCGTCAACACAGGTTTGAAATCAGTTGCCTGAATAGTGGCAACCTTATCATAAATACACAACACAGTGTCGTTTCCTATAGTGAAACTTGGAACATCAATAACGTGAAGTATCGTTTCCACCATTTCGCTTACACAGCCGTTGCGCTCGCGTTGCACGTAGAAAATCTTATCCTTACTGCCCACTTCGTTTGCCTCAGGGGTATATACATATCCGCTACCCATCAATGTTTCTTGGTCGTCGGCGAACCATTTATCGTTCATGCCATCAGTTGACAACGAAGGAATATTCGTGTCGCCGGCACAGATACTTGCGCCAACTGTTTTCGGATTTTCTGGTTTTGGAAATACTTGATATACAACCATTTTAGTTGCACCCTCGCATTCACGGACTGTTTGTGTCGCATAATATTTATGCGTACCTGTACCCATATCGTTCACAACACACGAAGCATCGTCAACCATCAAATCGGTTGCGTTTACATCGGCATACCAACGAATATGCTCGCCTTCGGCTGTCAACGTTGGTTTGTCGTCATATTCACACAAACGAGTTGGAGCCTCAACAATCGTAGGAGGAAGTGGCAATGCTTTGATTTCGTATGTGATAGCAGCAACAGGACTTTCACATCCACGGATTTTCTGCGTTACATAATAAGTATACACATCCACTGCATCAACCTTTGGCAGATATCCGTTTTCATCGGCACGAAGTGGCTGTTGTTTCCTTTCGTCGGCATACCAATACAACTCTGAACCACTTTCACCTTGTGCAGTCAAGTACACAGCCTCGTCTTCAAAACAAACTTCTTTATTTGTAACTTCAGGTTTTTCTGGTATTGGATTAACCGTATATGTTACATCGGTCCGTTCACTATAACAACCATTGTTTAATGCCACAGCCCAAACAGTATGATCGCCTACATCGGTTAACGCCGGCATAAATACCGAACCTGTAGCCGATTCCATTGCGGTAGGAACGCCTTCTGTTCCTGGATCCTCCTCGAACCAAACTATATCGCCAACATATTGCGTTGCAATGAATTTCGGAGATTCTTCCTTGAAACAAACTTCCTTCGGATCGAATGTGACAGTTGGAGGAAGTGTTTTCTTCATTGTAACCGAAACCTTAACAGGTCTGCTTTCGCACGCAAATTTCTCTGTTATGCCATACAAATCCTTGAATTGCTGAATGTTTGCATTCGATTCGGTCACGTAATAATCATATACGCCGGCTTCCGATGTCGTGGTAATATTTGTCAGAGTGAATGAACCATCGGCGCTATTGCCATATTCCAGCGCCTTATCGGCATTTGAATAGAAATGGAATATCGAACCCTCTGGTCGTTCTGCCCATTCGCCGCCGTCGGCTGACAATTCGGGAGCTCCGTTATACAAACATTCCTCAACAGGACTTACAACCACCGAAGGAATCGGACAGTTCGCAATCGCAACAATTGCTTCTGTCGGTTCACTGTAACATTCGCCAACAAACTGACGGGCGTAGTATTTCTTGCCGTCGATTTCAACATCGGTTGGGTCATCGGTTACGAGAGTTTCGCCTGTTCCCACACGAACTTGGTCGTTAATCAATGTTTCCGAAGTCAACCAAAGCACATCGGCATTTGCTTGCAACACATCGGTTACCATCACGGTAACGTAGTCTTCCTGACCAGTCAATGCAAAGAATCCTTCGGTTGCCACAGGTGGCAGATACAATACCGAGATAGGAATTGTCTGAGAATTCTTACAACCTTTCACATCGGTTGCTTCGTACACAATTGAATATTCTTTCGTTCCTGCATTCTTTCCATTCACTTGAGCATAGAAAATACCGTTGTCGCTGATTGCGTCGCTATCGCCAGAGATTGACCATGTAGCGGTAGTCGCACCATTTTTCGACGTACTTGAAGCACGAACTTTTGTTTCCTCGGTTGTGTAACAAATTGTTCCCGGTTCCGTGAATGTGATTTCAGGCAATGGCAACACCGTTACAAGCACTTCGGTTTGCGGGCTTCGGCATGTTACCGTACTGGTAGCTTCTTCAGCTTCGTAGGCAACATAGAATTTTGTAACCTTTGGCTCGCTGTTGTCAACCATTGATGGTATAAACACCGCATTGTTTGCTCCAGAGATTTCGTTGCCGTCCTCGTCAAACCAAATCCACGAAGAAACTGTACCGCCAGTTGCCATAGTTTCCACCGAAGTTCCTTCATGAGCTGTAAGCGAACCGATTGTCTTATTCAAACAGCGTTCTATTGAATCCACCGAAGGAGCTTCCCACGGACAATCCAACAAATGCAATGTTACCTCGCTTGGTCCACTTTCACAACCAAAACCGTCGGTTTGTGTAATCCAATAGCTCTTATGGAATTCCTTCAACGTACCAACTTCAGCCTGAAGTGCAGCCAAGTCGGGAGCGTAGGTCGAACCTGTTGTTGTTTGTGCAACTGGCGACAATTCATTCGCCGACGATGTTATCTGACTGCTATACCATTTCATTGTTTCTCCCGACGATGTTTTTGTTCCGTCGAGCAAATCAGCTGGTATTGTGGCAATTTTGCCGATAAGCCAGATATTATCGCTGCCATTCGGTGCTATCATAAAGTGAGCCGTTGTTTGCGATGTTTCCGTTGTGCTACAAACTGTTCCATCGGCATACGGCGTACTTTGCACCTTATACGAGAATGTAACTTCTTCGCTTGCGCCATCGTAGTCGCCGGGTTGCCAGTTGAAACCATCCAACGAGCCAACAGTTGCCTGCAACTCTCCATTTTGAGGAGAAACAGTTACCGGAACATTGTCAGTGCCTTTCGCACAGATATTTTCAGGACTTGAAATAGTAACCGTTGGATTATCAACCACTCTTACAGTAACTTTTGTTCCTGCCGACCAACATGGTTTATCCTTGTCATATTCAGCCACATAGTATTCCTTCGTTCCAGCTACATCGGTAGAAACGGTTGTCGGAGTGAAAGTCAATCCTGTTTCTATGGCAGTTTTGCCTGCTGGCAACGAATTCAAACCAACTGGGTCGAAGTCCAACCACGAAATTTCATAATTCGTAGGAGCATTCGCACCTTCGGTACGTTCCGCCGTAAATTCAGGAATAGTGTTTGAACCAACGCAAACCCAACGGTCGCTTGCCTTTGGCGGCAATGCGTTACATTCAGAGATTACCAAGATGGCAATCACACTATCCTTGCTGTAACACTCCTTGTTGTTGACCATTCTATATTCACGAACGGCGTATTTATAAGAAATAGCCGCATCATCTACGCCCAAATGGGTTTCAAACGTAGTTACATTGTTACCTCCTTCAAGCACAGAACCACCAGTTTCAGGCATCCACTGCAGAATATCGCCAGCAGTCGATGCTTCGGCGGTTAATTCTGTTGTGTTGTCCAACTGACCGGCATTTTTCAAAACAGTTTTTGTCAAAATCGGTTTTGGAGCGTTCACAGTTACTTTGCTGATTGAAGTTGAAGCAGAATTTTCACACTTGTAAATATCTGTGTATTTGTATGTTATACTTGTATTGTCGCCAGCATTGCTTGGATTGAATTCCGCACTTGTTGACGAAACAGTTCCTGTCCACACGCCGTTGCCGCCTTCAGGTGAAACAGTTGTTGTTATTTCAAATGCAGCCTCGTTGTAGCAAACTTCCGTTGGGTTCGATGCATCGATCGCAACATCAGGCAATGCGTGTACAACCACAACATCGGTTGCTGGACTTGCAGACTGACAACCATTCGGGTCAGTATAAATCAACGAAATTGTATATGTTCCTGCTGAATGCATTTTGGGGTCAAACGCGCCTGTGGTAGCATTTACGGCACCACCGTTGTCAACCGAATAATCAAACGAGCCATTAGCAACAGTTCCCGTTGTGGAAATAGTAACCTCGTCGCTATTATTTCCGCTTACGCATACACTTGCATTGCTGACTTTGATAGTCGGAGTTGGCAAGTCATACACTTCAACCGATGTTGATTGTTGGGCTGCAGGACAACCTTTGTCGCTCACGAAGTCGTACGTTATTGTGTGTGTTCCAACTCCCGCTGTTGATGGTTTGTAGGTAGCAGTTGTTTCGCTTTTCTTCGTTACGTTTCCTGCCCAAGTTCCTGTTCCAACAACACCCGGAGGAGTAATGGTAGCCGTGAGGGTTTGTTCTGTCTCGTCGGATACACATTCGTTGCTCAAACTTGAAAGAGCCGCACTTGGCAACGGATCAACTATGATGGTTTCCGAAGAACTACCTTTACAGCCTTTTTCGTCAACCACGCTGATTTTCACCTCGTAGGTTCCATAAGGAGCATTCGAGAATGTTGGGTTTGGAATTGTGGTACCATCTAACATTGCGGCACCCGAACCCGACCATGTTGTTGTTTTATATGTTCCCTCCACAGAAAGCGAAATAGGAGCGCCTTCGCAAACTTCAAATCCAGGATCGGCAATAATTACTGGTGTAAGTGTGTCGTCAACTGTTACCGTTGCCATAGCCCGTTCACTTTCGCAACCGTTCAATGTTTGGCTTACATAATAGAATTTCTTGCCTACATCGGCTTTTGCCGTTGATGGCACAGGAGCCGATGACGAAGCAGTTCCGCTTGTTGCGTTTGTGCCGTACCAGTTGAGCAAAGCGCCCGAAACAGCCGTTCCCTCCAATGCTTTTGGTTGGTCGTCAACGCAATACGATTGGTCTTTCACCGCTGGTTTTGCTGGAATAGCATAGAATGTAACAGTTATTTTCTTGGTTTCCTTCGCATCGCAACCATTTTTATACGCAAGTGTGAGCGTTACATCGGTATCAACAGAAACTGTTTTTGAAATTGTTACCGACGCGCCACGTCCTGTAATGTCGTCGTCGCCAGTCCACGTGTATTCACCAGAACCGTCGTCGCTCACAGTAGAAGTGATTGTGATGACTTGTCCGCTACAAACAGCCGCTTTGTCGGATGTCAACGTAAGAATTTCTGGTTTTTCGTTAATTGTAACCGTTTGTTCCGAAATTTCACTGATACAACCTTCGGCTGTTGCCTGGATAGAGTATGTTCCCGACTCAGCAACGGTTGACAATGTTTTTGTCGAACCAGAGTTTGTGAATGTTGAGCCGTCTTTCTTCCATGTTGTTGTTGCGCCTTGTGTTACTTCGGCAGTAAGTTTGATTGTTCCCTCACCCTCGCAAATCACAGAATTGTCGGCGGTAAGTTCCACCGTTGGTTTTGGATTTATTGTCACCGTAGCCTTGGTGGTAGGAATTGTGGTTGCATTACAATATTTGTCGCTCAATGCAGAAAGCGAATATGTTGCCGTTGAACCGGGCTCGGTTGGCAATGTTGGAGCGAATGTGCTTCCGCTCGTAAGCGTTTGTTCCTTTGAAGTTGTTCCATCGGAATAGGTAAACGTGAACGGATTTTCGCCCGTAAACGTGAATTGCACAGGTTTAGTAATCGTTTCGCCTTCGCAAATAACTTCACCACCCGAAACTGCAGCAGTAGGAGCTGGTTTCGCCGTTACTGTGAATTCAGCCTGCGACTGGCACGATGTTGCCGTTGGATATGCAGGATCTTTCACCAAAACAATATAGGTCTGTTCGCCGTCAACATCATCGTATTTCACGGTCAATGGCAATGTGGCAGCATTTTTTGTCGAAATCAGATTTTCGTTTGCAACACTACCTTTGTACCAGGTATAGTTGAATGCATCAGGGCTGTCCTGCGATGTTACCGTGAGAGTTGTCTGCTCGCCCGGACAAAGAAGATCCTCGCCATCGGTGATTTCGATTTCCTTTGGTTCTCTACATGTTGGACATTCAATATAGGTTGGAATTGCAGGCGAAATTGCATAACTTGCACATGGATCGTCTGGGTTGAACGCCGATTCTGGCGTGTTTTCCATTGTCCATTTTCCACCGGCAACCACACGGAAATAAATCACATCGCCGTCACGGGCCGAACCAAACGCCGTACACGACGAAATATCCTTGAACTCGTCAACAGTGATACCACCAACATTCTTCCACGATGTTTTTACATCGGGAGTTGTGGAATATTGGTATTGGAAATAGGTGTTGTTCACACCGCCGAAATATTGTTTCAACATTTCGGAAACTTTTGCAAATACTTTAACACCTGAGCCTGAACATGTTACAGTGTCAGTATCGAAAGTTGTCAAATCGTAGTATGCTTTGATTTGCGGAGCCGAACATGCCTTGATAATAATATCATCGATTACAAGGTCGTTACCGTTTTCGGAAACATTGGAATTATTGATAATTTCTAATTTAATCGCATCGTTGCGTTCCAGAAATATTTCAGAGGATAATTTCACCCATGTACCTGTTCCGCCATCGGCTTGACGTGTTGCTTTTCCTGCAAATTCAACTTTATTACTTTCATTACCTATTTCTGTTAATCTTACAGTAATATCAACAGGATTATATGGACCAGTTGCTGAATTTGTAAAAACAGTAAAATAACACTCGAAAAACAATTGTCTGTTTTGACATAGATTTGTAATGTTTCTTTCGTAAATATTTTTGCCACCAGTGTTTGGTTTACAATTTATAAATAATGCACACCCTTCTAATTTTCCTGAATGATCCATTGCCGGATTTTGATGATCAGCATTAATTGGACCTCCAATATCTCCAGCCCATTCTAACCACGAACCTCTTATAGTTTCTCCATTATAGACAGCAGAATTATATGTTGACATAACCCCTGCAACAGTATAATATCCATCCAATACAGCTCCTTCATTACCCATATAAGTACAACCCAATGGTGGATTATCAAGTTGGTATCTAAATGTGTTAGATGTCTTTTTCTTTACTTGTTTGGGGTCTGTAATGTCGGAATAATCCCACACTATATAAGTATGCCCTGATAAATCAGTCATATCAAATTCTCCGAAATCATCTTTGAAAATCACTTTACGAGACGCAGGTACCGATGTTCCATCAGGGAGAGTAACTTCGCAACATTTCACCGTAGAAACCTTGAGCGTGTTCGATGTAAATGTTTTTCCCTGCGACTTCACTTCCAATTTGTAATTATGCGACGAAACCGTTGCTGGCGTTTCAAACGAATACGCTGGAGCCGTCGCTCCCGAAATCGCACGGTTGTCTTCGTACCATTGATAAGTAACGCCAGTTGCATTATACTCGTTATTCAACAAGAACGAAGCAAATTCACCGGCACAAACCTCTGCGCCGTCCAAACTATAGATTTGTGGATCAATTTCGCCATACACCTTGATGCTTTTCAGCATAATTGCCGAAGTTTGGCTCGACGAGTTCACATACACGGTAAGTTTACCATCGGCACCCACGGCACTTTTGGTAAAATTCGATGCTGTTGCACATCCATGTCCTTCCTTCTGGGCACTCGAAAATCCCACATCCGAACCATTTTTCGTGTTGTACTGGTCAGGGTTGGCAATCAATTTGATTTTTGGATCCAAACTTCCATATTCGGGACGTTGGTTTCCTGTATTGTAATTCACTCCCGGATAGCCATAGCCCCATTTTTCGCTGTAGTCGGCAACAAAGCAATATTCAACTTCAACGGTATAGTTTGCGGCAGGTTTCAAACCCGAAACCTGGAACGTAAGCATTGTTTCCTGCGAACTCATTTTTGGCAAAACCAAGCCCCAATATGCTTCCTCGTTGTTGTACAAACGGAACGAGTCCAATTTAGCAGCGTTGTTTGTTACAGCGTAATATTTTCCATCGACAAACGTACCAGATTTTCTCGACGCATTTACGTTCGCATCCTTTGTTAGAGGGAGATTGACTGAAATCTGCGGCTGAATGATACCCAACCAACCTGTGATTTCATTCACACTCACATACGCTTCGTTTTCGTAGCCCGCACACGTGAAATCCGTACCCGACACCAACACTGACTGCGCCTGAGCAACCAACGAACTGAAAAACATTCCAATACAGAATGCCAAAACTTTACAAAATGTAAATCGTTTCATCTTCTTTTCTTATTACATTATAATTTGCAAAGATAAGACAATCAACGAAACAAAAAAGTTACAGGATGATTGGTTATGCAAAAAAATGGTAATAATTGTTTTGAATTTCAACTAAAACTCAAAATTAAAACGAATAAACAAACCTTTGGTACTGTTTAGGTCGGGATGGTCAAGATAGTTGAGACGCCAGATGTATTCCAAACGGATGAATTTCAATAAGTTAGTCACACCTATTCCCGCCTCCATATATGGTTTGCTCAGTTCGTAGGTGTTTCCTGGAATCGCAAGTACCGATGAATTATCGTTCAACAACCTTCCATAGCACGCTTTGAACGTTACCAACTCACGGAGTTTGAGTTTTCGCAAGCCCCATATTTTGTTGAAAAAGAAGCCGTTCATGCCATATTCCACATAAAGGTTCACAAACGCATCACTGGCAAATTCCATATAGTTCATGTGGTTGAAATAATACTGGCCGCTTCCGCCCGTCTCGTTTCCACGATGGATTTCGAGCAACGGGAACGGCACCGGCGACGAAATGTAGCCAGCCTCCAACACATAATCGATTTTCCCCACACCCAACAGCACATTATGGTTCACTACCAACCTGAACTGATTGTACCAGTCGGATTTTCCTTCCATAGAGTATTTCCCCCGCATGAAATTGCAATGAATTATCGGATAACGGGTGGTGATGTACGTATGTCGGAAATGGTCGATGGAAACCTCCTCCTTGAACGAAAGCCGCACATCAAACGTGAAATCGTATGTACGGAACTTCGGCAGTTGGTTCACCGTGTCGAACTGGTAATACGGAGGATTGTAGTGCGAAGCCCTGATAAATCCAGGCTTTATCATCACATTTTTGTTAATCTGCTGCTCATACGAAGCCACGCCACGTTTCACAAGATACACCGCATCGTTTTCGCTTTGGGTGAGCAACGCCGAGAGCAGGTTGTCGTCGGACTGCACAAGCACATTTTCACGAATAAGGTCGAGAGGTTGGCGGAAATCGCCGATACGGTAGATATTTTGGTCATAACGGATGTGTATGGCTCCGAAATCCGTGGTCGGCATACGCAATGAATATTGCATACCGAATTTGAACTTCTGGTTTCGGCACCCATAGCCAACATAGCCGCCCAGCATCATCTTGTCGTGGAACTGCTTCGATGTTCTCGCACACAAATTCAGTCGAACACCTTCGATTTTATTGTTTTGGATAAAATACAGATACGGCCCGAAATCTATCTTCCAAAGCGTGAGATAGCCATAGAGCAACATATTCATCATTTTGTTGCCGATTTTCACGGCAGGAATCGTATTGGTTTTCTCTATGGCCTGCTGAGTTATCAAGTCAAGACTGGTGAGCGTATCAGGTCGGTACTGCGAAAGAAACGACGTGTCGCGCTGCCCGTAGTTACTTTTGCGAAGATTGAACCGTCCGGGAACAACACGATTTTGCAGATAATCGTTGATTTGCGCACTGTCGATTATGAACGTGGTTGACTTCACCGCCGTGAGTGGCGTGTTGATTGCCTTGTAAGCCGTGTCTTTCGAAAGTTCGGGAACAAATTCCGCCGTCATTTTCTGTTGGCGGTTAAACCACTGACCATCTGCGGTTAACTGATATTTTTCAAACAAACGGAGTTTCCGCACAAAATTCAGAATTGAAGTCGGTTGCAACGTTGCGTCAATTTCAGCCAACGCTCCCGAGTCCTTTTCTATAATCATATAGCCGTAGAACGCCAAATCCTGGGAATTTTTTGGTTTGTAGCGAATACGGTAATAAGTCCGAGAATTATCCACAATGGAATCGTCGAGATAATAGCGGTAATACAGCATTGCCTGGGCGGAAATCGGGCTGATGAAATCCTTTGAAAGAAAGCGTATATTATTGTAGAACGACATTTTTTCGTTGAGCGAAGCCATATATTTTGTAACAACTTCGTTTTCGGCGAAACTGATGCCATGCTGCGTCTTCACAATTTCCTGTATTTCAATTGGTTTGTTTTCCGCACGCTTTTCATAGTTCATATATTCCGAAAAGTACATCGGAATATTATAGGAGTTGTCGTAGTCGTTGGTTTTTACCAGCACATCGGCGTGTTTCCTGAAAAAGCCAAGGTCGAAAATGGTGCTGTCGATGCCGCTCAGACTGAAATTCAGTTTGTTGTAGGAAATCAGTTCAATATTCTTCACATTTTCGGGACGGTTTTCCTTTCTGTTGTGGATAGCCTTCTTCACAATGGGAATGGCAGGATTTTTTCCCGGTCGGATGGTGATTGCATCAATTTGGATTGCCGCCGGGATCAATTCAATATCCATCGGCTCGGTGGTCACATCCCTACCAAGAATTTCCTTGTCCCTATACCCAAGGGCAGAAATCAAAATGGTATCGGTACGGGAAACGGGTGAAATCGAAAAAGAGCCGTCGATTTGTGTGACTACCGCGTTGTTGGTTCCTTTTATCCAAACGCTGGCAAACGACAGCTGCTCTTTTGACTCAATGTCATAAATTTTCCCCGAAAATGTTGTTTGTGCGTTGACACCAAACGATGCCAACAGCACACCAACAAATATACTAACGAACAATAATTTTCTTTGTCGTAACATTTTCGTTCTCAATAATTTGAACAAGATACTCTCCCGAAGCCAATCCTGCCGTTTCTACCTCGGTTTGTTTCCCTTGGATAGCTATTGACTTCACAATTTTTCCCTGCAAATTTCGAACCAAAATAGTACCTTTTCCCGCTTCGGAGCTAACAATGATTTTTTCTAACGCAAAAGTCGGATAAACCATATTGTCTTGTTCTGAAATGGATTCAACCGCATCGGGTTGTTGGTTTTTATATACACACACCTTCACGGTGAATTGGAGCGACAAACCTGCGCCAGTAGTTGCACCATCGTAGGTTGCAAATGTAACCAATGTGGTTCCCGTTGGTTTCGGTGCAGTTCCGCTCAACACGAACGAATCGCCGTTGTCGGTTATCTTAATCCACAACGGTTTCGATACAAACGAAACAGGCAAATCTTTTTCCTCGGCGTCACCCACCAACTCATTTTTAGGAATTGTAACCAAAAAATCTTTCTCCTGTTCCAAGAAAAGAGTGTCGGTATAAAGAACTTTCGGGCATTCGTTCACGAATTGGCGCGGCGTTCCGTTCCACAATTCAAACATAGCCTGACCAATTTCTGAGTTATTGAGGTATTTTCCACGAACGAAATCCCATTCATCGGCATATTGGTTAAGCAACTCGCTACCAGCACCTTTGGCATACAAAGGCACTAACTGATTTGTGTGGTCGAGAGAGTAGTATTTCAATCCAGGAACTTTTCCTACACCGTTGTCGATTATTTGCCAGTGGTTCAGCAATATAGAATCTTCACCATAAGTTGGATCGGCAACGAAGCCTGTTTCGTGGTCGGCTGTAATTATAAGAAGTGTTTCGTCCCAACTGCTGTTGGTTTCAATCCAAGAAATTACCGAGTCAACCGTTTTTATGAATTCTATTTCCTCCTCGATTTGTCTTCCTGCTTGATTTTTATGTCCGCCATTGTCAACCATATCGTTTTCAATCATAACGAAGAAACCATTTTCGTTTTTCGACAAACAATTTATGGCAGTTTTTCCTATTTGCCACAATTCCGGCATTCCCTTGTTCCAATCGTCATAATGTACCTCATCGACATTTGTTCCTGTACGGTAGAATTGCATTGAACCGTCAACAGGCATGATACCAAACAGACGCTTTGGCGTTTCGCCCGTCATATATTTCACAAGCGAGGCACTATCTTCAACAAACGTCCACGGGTCGGGTTCACCGTCGCCGTCGATGTCGCGGACTGTAGTCCAGCCTGAATTTGAAGCAACGCCATATTCAGTTGCTCCCGCACGAAGTCCATCGAGGATTTCCTTGCCTCCAACATTGGTGTAATCAGGTTTTTCGACAGGTTGAGCATTTTTATCGAATTCTGGGTGGGCACAACCAATTATCACATCGGCATTTGATTCAATAACCGCTTGGCGCGAGAGTTCGCCATAATTTGTACGCGACACGTTGTTGGTAAAAAACGAGCCTGGAGTTGCGTCGTAGTATGGGCTGTTTGTAGCAACACCAGCCGACTTACCTAAATCCTTTGCATAGCGTGCAATTGATTTCAGGGCATTTTTCTCAAGGTCAACGCCCAAACAGTAATAATACGTTTTTTGACCTGTCGCCATAGCTGTTCCCGATGCTCCCGAACACGTTGCATTTTTCCGTTTCCAAAAATAATATTTGTCAGTCCAAGCCAATCGCGATTCGTAGGTGTTGTTCCACTCCGAAAGGCGACTTGTGATACTCGATGTTGCCGAAGCGTGCGTACAGTTCCATAGTTGAACAGGGAAACTCTCAAACGAGGCTTTCTTTCCTGTGTAATATTCTGCCGCATTTATAGGAGAAATGCCGCAGCCATCGCTCACCATGAAAATGATGTTTTTAGGCTGTTTGATTTCGTTCGGCATAAGGCGGAAAATTGTTTGTGCAATTTCCGTGTTGCTTATGTAACTGCCTAATACAAAGTCAGTTTCATCGGCGTAGTTCAGCAATAATTCACTTCCTTTCCCTTTTGCGAAAAGTGGCGTCAATAAATTTGTGGCGTGTTCGCTATTGTATTGCGTACCGTAGTAGAGATCAGTTATAAGATAATTGTTTACAGGGTTTCCCTTGTCAAACGATTTGCTCGTCAAATAACCTTGTTCGTATGAACCCACAATTATCAAAAGTGTTTCGTCCCAATTGCTATTTTGTTCTACCCAGTTATAAATGGAAGAAACATAGGAGTTAAAACCATGCAACGCCATACTCGTAGCATCAACATCTTGTTTTTCGGCAGCTTGGGCGGCTTTGGTATATTCTGCCACAAACACGAAACCATTTTCGTTTGTAGCCAATGCATCCAACCCTTTTGTACTTGCAGTGGCATATCCCGCTGTTGAAAGTGATTCTTCTCCAAAGTAAATGCTTTTATCTATCGTAGTTGGGAAATCTTCTACAGACTCCACGTTAACATATTTGTCAGTTTCTTTGACTTCGATTTTATCTGATGAAATGATTAATTTCAGTTTAGAAGAAAGAAATGAAGTGAGAACCTGTTGTACCAACTTTTTATATTTGTCCTCGTCATTTGCCACTTCGGCATGCGAAGCGAACGGCAAAATTGCATTGTTGGAAATAATCGTTGTGTCGGTGGCAAGCCCAGTTGCCTTGCCTTTAGCTACAGCCCGTTCGATAATGGTTTCCAAATCTTTGTCGTCCATATCATAACTAACAGCGTCGAGCGCTGGTTTTACGCCTGTGGCAAGTGCGGAACCAGCAGTAATGGGGTCGATGGGTAGCGAATCGGCATATTCAAATTCCTGCCACACTCTTCGTACATGATAGTCGCCGCGATAATTCTCCACATGACGGTAATGGGAATTAACGTGATTTTCATATCCTATTTCCGCCATATATTTTTTATCGAGCGTTTGCCAATACGTGGGATAATTGCAAACCGCAAGCTGTACGTCAAATTTTGGAAGCACGCAACTTTTATTGTTGTACATAATTTGTGCATGGTTGAAACCAACACCGTCAGCCATTACAAGAATAATGTTTTTAGGCTGTGAAAATACAGCGAGCGAAACAAGAGCACAAACAAACAGAGATACAAATCTTTTTTTCATCTTACATAATTTTAAGGTTACCGCAAATGTAAGAAAATATTTGATACGAAATAAAAAGACTCTACACAACCAAGCACAATTTGCATTTGGCTGGACATGGACGGTAAAAAGACAACTTTTTTCAAAAAAAGCACCACTATTTTCAAAAAAATTTTAGATTTGTACAATAAATAACATATTTTTAATTTAAAGTAATTGCGTATGAAAAAATTATTTACGTTAGTTTCAGTTTTGTGCGTGCTTGCTGGCAGTGCGTTGGCACAGGCACCGCAACTTATTACAGAAGGTTATTCGTGGGATACCATGTATGTGACAATTCCTTACGAGAAAACTGAACTCGATAGGAACGACGACGGCATAGCCGATGAATGGTTGGCCGGAAGTAGAGAATATTTTGAGGACAATGTATGGAATGAGTTGGAAAAAGAAGGTGTGTTTACTTTCTATTTGCAAGGTACATCACCGTTCACTGGTAAGTTGATGATTGCAATTGCCGATGACAGAGAAGATGCAAACAACTGGGCAGCCCTAACAGATCCTATCTACATTGAAGTGGAAAAAGACAAAGAGTTCACCTACGCAGGCTATACAAAAATCATCAATACCGAACTCCAAACAACCAATGGAACGAATGGAAACATTGGTGACGAGGTAAAAGGCGGTTTGACAAATCCAAAGTATTTTATGGCCGCATTTCCTGAAGAAGGTGTGGAATCAGAAGCAAATATTGAACTTGTTCTTCCTCATTTTGAATTTCGTTACACTCAACCAAATGAAATAATAGCAATTCCTATTCCCGACGTAAAGGCAAATTTTGGAGATATGGTTGAACCGATAAAATTAACCGATTATTTTATTAATCCATATAACACCAAGATGTCGTTTGAGATTGAAGGTCATGACCAAGAGGAAGAACAATATCCTCCATTATTCCAAACAAAAATTGATGGCGATTATTTGAGAATTTCCGCACTTGATGATGGATCTAGATACGTTATGATTTTTGCCTATGCAATAGATCCAAATGCAGAAGAAGGTTCGGATTGGCCTTATATATCACAAAATAACAGCGTGTCCGTAACGATAAGCCCACGTAAACAACCTGATGGCTCGGATTGTGACCTGAAAGTTTCCATTGATGTTACAAATGCTTCTTGCGTTGGAACAAGGGACGGAAGTGCTCTGGCTACTGTAACTGGTGGTGTGGAACCTTATTCATACCGTTGGAACACAGGAAGAACCTCTGCAGGAATCTATAATGTGGGATCAGGTTACTATTACGTTAATGTAGTTGACTCCGTTGGTTGTAGTGCGTATGAATTCGCAGATATTTTAGAGCCGTACATCTATCCAAGTTACACTATAGTACAAGAACCTACTTGCGGAAACGAAGATGGTATCGTTAAGTATAACGATGATAGCTACACATATACGTGGAGCAATGGTGCAACAGGTCAAACTGTTGAAAACATTGGAGCAGGTATTTATACTGTTACTATCTCTGACGCAACGGGTTGTTCAGTAAAAGAAACTATTGAGGTTATGAATAGTGACATTCCAAGTTTCTACACTTATTCATATTATGCAACAACGTGTTCAAAACAAGATGGTTACATTGGAACAAGCATAAAACCAGAAGAAGGATTTACAATATTTTTGGATGGAGAAAAACTAGATCCAATAGAAACTGATTACTTTGATCATGTGAGTATCAATAATATTGCAGCAGGAACACACACAATTGCTATTGAAAATGAAGCAGGATGCCGTAACGAAAGTACCGTAGAGGTTAATTATTATACCCCTCAACCTGAAGTATACGCTGTTACCTATAGTGAAGATTCGAAATCAGTTATTGTAATGTGGGAATATGACGGCTCGGTCTATGTAGGTGAGAATGAAACTATGAACTACATTGATAATATTGACTATTTCACCATCTACCGTGAAACAAGCGAAGGTAAAGGAGAATATGACTCTATTGGCTATGCAAAGGCTGATTTTCCATTGTTCCAAGATGAAAACTTACCAGAACCAAATGGTTCATACCGTTACAAAATCTCGGCTACTGATATGTGTGGTAAAACAACCCCAACAGGTATCTACGAAAACAAAACAATCGGCCTTACTATGGACACCACCGTTGTTGTAGGCGAAGATGGTTCTGAAAGCAAGACAATTGTTGACCTTTCGTGGACTCCATACGAAGGTAATTTCCTTGAAGCATACTTGGTTTACCGAATCACAAAAAGCGGAAATCTTGAAGTAGCAAAAGTTGGTCCGTTCACAACCCATTACAGCGAAGAACTTCCTGCTGGAACAAAAGGTTATTTTGTAGCTGTGAAATTCTGCGACACATTGTATCTTAATGAAAACAATGTACCAGGCTTGAAAGCTGAAAGCGGACCATTCTCATTGGCTATGAGTAACGTGGCTGAGTTGGAAAATGCTGATGCAATTGCTTCTATTGACAATACTCCTGCCTTGGTTTACGGAGCAAACAAATCAATCGTGGTTAAGGAAGCTCAATCAACCGTTGCAGTATTCGACATGCAAGGACGCCCGGTTGCAAAACAAACTGCAAACGGCGATGTAACAATCCCTGTTGCAAAAATGGGAATCTACATTGTACTTGTTGACGGAAAACAAGTGTTCGAGGTTCTTGTAAAATAATTAGAACTTCATACAAAATAAAAAAGACTGTCACGAATATGTGACAGTCTTTTTTTATGCATTGAAAAGAGTACCTTTTATTTCTTCTTTATCGGTTCGCTTGTGAAATCAACGCCGAGTTTTTGGAAAATTTTTCGGTCAACCTCACCCAACATCACAGTGGTGTGCACTTGACACCCTTTCAATGTTGGCAATTGCGCAATAGCTTTTTTACAATTTTCATCGTTGAGACTCAACATAGCAAGAGCCACAAGCACCTCGTCGGTGTGCAGACGGGGATTTTTTCCGTGCAAATATGTTAATTTTAGGTCTTGTATCGGCTCAATCATTTCCGACGGAATCAGTTTCACCTGATGGTCGATATGGGCAAGATGTTTTATCGCATTCAAAATTAAAGCGGCACAGGCACCGAGCAACGACGATGTTTCCGCCGTGATAATCGTACCGTCTTCAAGCTCAATAGCTGCCGATGGCACTTTCGATTTTTCCGCGCGTTCTTTGGCGGCAATTGTTGTCTTTCTATCGTTTGTCGTAATTTTCGCCTGCTGGAGCAACAATGCGATTTTATTCACTTCGTTCTCGTCGCACGTGCCATCCACCAACTTGTTCATTGCGGAATAATACCGGCGGATTATTTCTTGTTTTGATGCAAGACAACAAGCCTCATCGTCGATTATGCAATTTCCTGCCATATTTACGCCCATGTCTGTCGGCGATTTATATGGATTATCACCGTAGATGCCTTCGAAAATTGCATTCAGCACAGGAAATATTTCAATATCACGATTGTAGTTCACGGTTGTTTTTCCGTATGCGTCAAGATGGAACGGGTCAATCATATTCACATCGTTAAGGTCGGCTGTGGCCGCCTCATACGCGATATTCACAGGATGTTTCAACGGAATATTCCAAATCGGGAATGTTTCAAATTTCGCATATCCTGCTTTTATTCCCCGTTTATTTTCCTGATACAACTGGCTCAAACAAACCGCCATTTTTCCACTGCCAGGACCTGGAGCGGTAACCACCACCAATGGCCGTGTTGTTTCCACATAATCGTTTTTTCCAAACCCTTCGTCGGAATCAATCAACGCAACATTCGATGGATATCCGTCGATGAGATAATGATAATACGTCTTGATATTCAATCGTTTAAGACGGTTGCGGAATGCTTTCGCGCTTTCTTGTCCTTTGTAATGTGTAATCACAACCGAACCAACCATCAAACCGCGACTTTCGAATTCATCACGTAGGCGGAGCACATCGGCGTCGTACGTAATGCCCAAATCCTCACGCATTTTGTTTTTCTCGATGTCAACGGCACTAATCACAATCACGATTTCAGCATAGTCGCTCAATTGCATCAGCATTTTCAGCTTGCTATCTGGCTGAAAACCAGGCAATACACGACTTGCATGATAGTCATCGAATAATTTTCCACCAAATTCAAGATACAATTTGTTACCAAACTGCGAAACACGTTCCTTAATGTGTTCAGACTGGATTTTTAGATATTTCTCGTTGTCAAAACCTATTCTCATATCTGTACGTTATCTTGTTGTGGCTGTTCGGGTTCTATTGATTGTGTGGGTTCTGCTGAAACTTCAGGTTGTGGTTCAACTTCGTAATGTATAGCCATGGCGATTTTTGATTTTGTGGGAAACATCGCCACTTGCCAAAGAACGGAAACCGCAAAGAATATAAAGAAATAAAAATCTTTCCATATCAGAGCG
>JAFZOY010000099.1 GCA_017552705.1 Bacteroidales bacterium | reverse complement strand
GGTGGTATGACATCGCACGCAGCGGTTGTTGCCCGTGGTATGGGAACACCGTGTGTTTCCGGTTCTGCGGATATCAAGATTGATTATGAAACCAAAACAATGAAAACAACATCTGGCGCGGTTATCCACGAAGGCGATTGGGTTTCGATTGATGGTGCGCGTGGTGAAATTATCGAAGGCGCGGTTCCGACGGTATCGGTGGAATTGACGGGCAATTTTGGTACGCTTATGCAATGGGTTGACGAAATAAAAACTTTGACGGTCAAGGCAAATGCCGAAACACCAAAAGATGCAAAGCAGGCGCGCGATTTCGGTGCCGAAGGTATTGGTTTGGCCCGTACAGAACATATGTTCTTTGATCCGGTGCGAATCCAAGATATGCGCGAAATGATTTTGGCCGATGACGAGGCCGGTCGCCGTGCGGCATTGGTAAAATTGTTGCCGTACCAGAAAGCGGACTTTGTCGAATTGTTCAAGATTATGGACGGTCTGCCAGTAACGATTCGTTTAATCGATCCACCTTTACATGAATTTTTGCCACATACAGAAGCAGACATGGCAGAATTGGCGAAACACATCGGCAAATCTGTTGAATTCGTAAAGGCGCGCAGTGAAGCATTAAAAGAACAAAATCCAATGTTGGGACATCGTGGGTGCCGCCTTGCAATTACATATCCTGAAATCTGTGAAATGCAAACACGCGCGATTTTGGCTGCTGCAATAGAATGTAAGAAAGCTGGTGTTCGCGTGTTCCCAGAAATCGAAGTTCCATTGGTAGGTTCGAAAAAAGAAGTCGATATCGTTAAATCTGTTATCGATGCAACCGCATCTGCATTGTTCGCAGAAACAGGCGACAGTGTCGAATACAAGGTTGGTTCAATGATTGAATTGCCACGTGCTGCATTGCTTGCGAACGAAATCGCAGAAAGTTGTGAATTCTTTGAATTTGGAACAAACGATTTGACACAAACAACATTGGGTATGTCGCGTGATGATACCGGCAAAATCTTAGATGAATACCGCGCACGTGGCGTATATGTTGCAGACCCATTTGCATCGGTTGATCAATTGGGTGTCGGTCTGTTGATTAAGGACGCAGTTGCAAAAGCACGCAACACCAAGGGCGAAAATATTCACCTGGGTGTATGTGGTGAACATGGTGGCGATCCAGACTCTATCGAATTCTTCCACAAGGTTGGGTTCAATTCAGTATCTTGTTCACCGTTCCGTGTGCCAATTGCATGCCTTGCGGCGGCTCAGGCTGCGGTTAAACACCCGCGCAAGAAATAATATTTTGCGCAAAACAAAAAACCCTGCAATCGCAGGGTTTTTTCAAGATTTCATTCCTGCGGAATTGTATGTTGCGTTGCTGTATAATCAAATTGTCTTATATGACAAACACACTTTAACCACAGGAGAAAAAAATGGGTGCATTTACACATTATGTCTTAAAACCTTTGTCTTTGATTGGGGCGTTAAACTGGGGATTGGTCGGATTTTTCAGATTCGATTTGGTCGCCTGGATTTTTGGACCAATGACAATATTATCTCGTTTGGTCTATGCCATCATCGGTTTGGCGGGCTTAATATGGCTGTT
>JAFZOY010000098.1 GCA_017552705.1 Bacteroidales bacterium | reverse complement strand
GACGGCACAGGCAAAGATGCTGTCGCGATGTCAATGCCACGCATAGTCGGTGAAAACGGGGTTTTAATGAACCTGCGGACTAAATTAAGCAAAAAAGAATCTGTAGCCTTACGCAAAAGCGCAAAAATCATACGCAGAAATTTTGACATACTGTAAAGAAATCAATCTTATAGTCTTTGCACAATCCCATGCTATATTTTTATACCAAAAGCATGGGATTTTTTGATGAATCAAAATGATATAACTTTTCAGGTTGGTGATAATGGTTGTCGCATGTATGCGATTTGTGGTGGCAAAAAAATCGGGAATATATTTTTCGTTCGTGTCGGTCGCGATAAAATCATGATAAGTGAAGCCGAAATCGACCCTGCCTATCGAACCCAGGAAATAGAATTATACCTGGTTCGTGAGATTATCAATATTGCACGCGAACAACATCGCAAAGTAATGACTATATGTCCGTATATTTCCAAGATATTTATTGAACATCCCGAATTTGATGATGTGCGTTTACTAAATAACGGACGATAAAAAAGTCCGCCACAGTGATTAACTGTGGCGGGACTCCCTTCCTTCCGATAAACGGAAACTGTGTTATGCGACCTTGCGCTTAGAATCTTTGGCTTCGCCTGCATCCATAATCTTTTTAGCCTCTGCAAAGACCATTTCTTTGACACGCAACGCCAAATCCGCTGTTTCCAGTGTTTCTGCTGGAACATCAAAGTTGTCTGTTCTTATTTGCAACGAAACATAAGCACCAATCAACGCACTGCGAGACAAATCTTCAATGGAACGTGGCGCATTATTTTTGCCGATATGCAATTCATCGCTTAAAGAAACGATTTGACGATCAGCGTTTACCCAAACAGTTGTTGTCAGCACTTTGTTAAGGGCAATCATAATTTCTTTGATATTTTTTGGCATGTGGTTTCCCCCCTTTCGATTTGTTTTTTTGTAAAAAAAGTAAAAATTTTTGTATTTACTGGTGTATTTACAATTTTTTATTTTTACTTTTTGTTATTTTTTGTTTTTTCCCAGATTTCTAGTTTATTTAGATTTCTGGGGGTTTCAACTAACTTTTCCCTTGTCTATACAAACATCTTAAAACAAAACCGATTCGCAGGTCAAGTATAAAAATGAATTTATATGAAAAAAATTTTTATCCCATTGGAAACACACAGCTTTTTCCTTGTGTGAAATTGCTGAATATGATAAAATATATCCATAAGAAGGAAGGGGTTACGCATGAAAAGATTTATTGCTGTATTAAGTGGAATACTGGTTTTGCCTGCATTTGCAGAAGTTGCACCGGTTTATTACGATGATGTTATTGAATATACCGATGATGCAACTGATGATGCAATTGCTGTTCAGCCAAAGGCTGTTACACAACGTGATACCATTAATCGTTCGACATCCGCATCACGTGCGGTATCTTCGGCAGCAAAAACTGCATCTGCACGAGCAAACACATCATCGCGTGCTGTGGCGTCTTCGCGTTCTGGTGCTAATGTTGCGCGGACAACGACTTCTCGTGCGGCGCGTACAAATACTGTTGCGAATGTTCGGGCGCGTGGCACAGCAACAAGACCTGTAACTGCACGTGTTGGTGTTAATGGGGCTGTGGCGTCTGCTCCGCGTTCTGCACACACTTACACAACACAGGTAAATGCTGATTACATAGATGGGACGACCAAAACTATAGATGATACGACTGTACAATACAATCCATCGCGTGTTGGTATGCGTGTTACGGGTCGTGGACAAAACACTGGTGTTGCACGTTTGTCTTCTGTGGTATCCGCAACGACACCTGTCGTTACAGAAGCGGACGTTTCTGCGACTACTAGCAATTTGAATGCAATTGCAGAATTGACTGATCATTGCAAGGCGCAATATGCATCATGTATGGATAATTATTGTAATGTTCTTGATGATAACCAAGGCAGATGTTCGTGTTCTAAGAATCTGAAAAATTATGAAAAGACAGAAGCAACATTATCCAAAGCGACAGAAGAATTTCAAGAAGTCGTTCAGAAGATAAGATATATTGGATTGACAGGTCCACAAGTAGAAGCCTTGTTTGCAGAAACCGAGGCTGAATTAGCGATGAAATCTAATTCTGATACATCACAGTTAAAAAGCAGTTTGGATGCAATCAAAAGAAAGATAGTTGATGTATCTACGCCAAGTTCATCGGCTGTTCAGGATACGACGAGCGGACTTACATTGGATATGAACGGTTTGTTAAATGCAGATTTTACCGCAGGGTTTGATCTGAATTCATTCTTGAACGTGAATAAAACGAACACGACGAGTGTAACAAATCAACGTGGTGAACAGTTGTATAAAAGCGCAACAAGCCGTTGCAAGACAGCAGTGTTGAATTCCTGCACATCGCAGGGGATTGATGCAAATGTGATAACGAATGCGTATGATTTGGAAATCGACAAACAATGCGTAGCATATGAACGTGCATTGAACGAAGCGAACAAAGAAATGAAGAACAATGTGTTTAATGCAACGAACATATTGCAACAGGCACGTTTGTTGTTGACCCAGAACAAGAATTCGTATGATTTGCGTGGCTGTGTTGCTGCGATAGATGCATGTATGCAGGATGAATATGTGTGTGGTGCAGATTATGAATTATGCCTTGACCCGACAAGTAAATATTTGGCGAACGGAGAAATTGTAAAGGGTGGCACACCTGGTATATCGGGCGGGCAAAGCAAAAACACCGATGCTTTAACTGCTGCTACTTTGGACAGTTGGTTAAGCAAGGGAATGTATAATTTATATTCGACATGGAATTATGGTAGTGACAAGAACGCATGGGGTCGTGGTGCGAACGAAAACCTTGGCGGATACATAGACGAAGCATTAACAACCTGGAAATCACAATATGCGAAAATGACAGATGCGACTAAATCGGACAACCTTGCATTGTATCTGTTGCAAAAGGTCGGGTATGTTGATGAAAATGACAAAGTGCATGGATTATGTGCGTCTGCGATGAAACAGTGTCAAGATTACACATTTGAAACCAAGAAAAGCAAAAAGACATATATACCGGACAGCGAAGTTGTTCGTCAATATCTGAATTCTACACTGGCGAAGATAAAGGTGCAACAAGATGCGATACTGGCAGACTATGCAGAGGGTTGTCGTGGAGATGTTCAATCATGTTTGACGACAAATGGGTATGATGATTCTAATACAAGTACGACAGCATCGCAAACTGCGGTAAATGCATGTGCTGCGGAGATCAAGACCTGTATGTCTGTTGGTGGATATATGCCAAAGGACGGCACGACATTAACATTACGTGCGATGCGTGATTGGGTTGCGAGCATGTTGACGAATTGTCCTGCTGATTATTATTTGGTTGACGATGGTGTTGGTGATGGGACTGCTGGCAATGTTTCTGGTAACAAGGTACAATGTAAAGTCTGCCCAACGAAAAATGGTATCCAGACGACATCTACAGGCGGACAATCGATGACCTGCACCTGCCCAGATGGATATAAGGAATATTATGACAATGGCGCAGACAGAACACTGGACAACATGCAATGTATTCCAGAGGATGCGAATACAAATTGTCCAACGGTATCGAAAATAACTGTGTCGACAACAACGAATAATGGAACAACAGTCAGTTTAGCAACTG